>JAKMGV010000331.1 GCA_022424725.1 Paracoccaceae bacterium | reverse complement strand
TACTTGAAACGGTTAGGGTGCGCGGCAACGCGCACCTTTGCTCTTTACGAGATCGGGCAACCGATCGCCCGGGTTCGATGAAGGCAAAAGATGCTCTTGGGTCTTCCTCTCAACTCTAACGCCGAAACAAAAGGCAATAAGACAATGCAAAGCCAAAACATTCGTATCCGGCTAAAGGCATTCGATTACCGCGTACTGGATGCCAGCACTCAGGAAATCGTGAACACTGCCAAACGCACCGGAGCTTCGGTCCGCGGTCCTATCCCGCTGCCGAACAAGATCGAAAAGTTCACCGTTCTACGTGGTCCACACGTGAACAAAAAATCGCGTGACCAGTTCGAAATTCGCACACACAAGCGTCTTTTGGACATCGTTGACCCAACACCACAAACCGTAGATGCGCTTATGAAGCTGGATCTTGCGGCAGGTGTTGACGTTCAAATCTCGGTATAAGGGGGCAAATAGATGCGCTCTGGTATTATCGCGAAAAAAGTCGGCATGACCCGACTATTTATGGAAGACGGCAAACAGATCCCTGTTACTGTTCTTCAAATGGAAAACTTGCAAGTTGTTGCACAACGCAGCAGCGACCAGCACGGCTATACAGCTGTTCAACTTGGCGCAGGTTCTGCAAAGGCTAAAAACACATCTAAAGCGATGCGTGGCCACTTTGCAGTTGCTAAGGTTGAGCCTAAGCGTAAAGTTGCAGAATTCCGCGTTGATCCTGAAAACATGTTGGACGTTGGTTCTGAACTAACAGCCGAACATTATGTTGAAGGTCAATTTGTTGACGTTTCTGGCACATCTATCGGTAAAGGTTTTGCCGGTGCCATGAAACGCCACAACTTTGGCGGTTTGCGTGCATCACACGGTGTTTCAATCAGTCACCGTTCGCATGGTTCAACGGGTCAGTGTCAAGGCCCAGGTAAAGTGTTTAAAGGCAAGAAAATGGCAGGCCATATGGGTGCCGTTCGTGTCACAACACAAAACCTACAGGTTGTTAAAACAGACGCAGATCGTGGTTTGATCATGATCAAAGGAGCCGTTCCTGGTTCAAAAGGCGGTTGGGTGACAGTGAAGGACGCGGTTAAAAAACCACTTCCTGAAAATGTACCATTCCCAGCAGCATTGCGTTCCGCAGAAGCTCCGGCCGTTGCAGAAGAAGCGCCGGCAGAGGGAGGTGAAGCATGAAACTTGACGTAATCACACTTGATGGTGGCAAAGCGGGTTCTGTAGAGCTTGGCGATGACATCTTTGGTCTAGAACCACGTGCAGACATCTTGCACCGTGTTGTGCGTTGGCAGCGTAACAAAGCGCAAGCTGGCACACACAAGGTTAAGACACGTTCTGAAGTGAGCTACTCAACCAAGAAAATCTATCGTCAAAAAGGAACAGGTGGCGCACGTCACGGTTCACGTAAGGCGCCGATTTTCCGCAAAGGTGGCATCTATAAGGGTCCAACACCGCGCAGTCACGCGCATGATTTGCCAAAGAAAGTGCGTCAGCTTGGTCTGAAGCACGCGCTATCAGCTAAGGCGAAATCAGGTGCATTGGTGATCATCGAAGCAGCTGCCTCAGAAGGAAAATCTGCTGTTTTGGCAAAGCAAGTGAAAAACCTAGGTTGGAAACGTGCATTGATCATCGACGGTTCAGAAGTAAGCGAAAGCTTTGCTATGGCCGCACGTAACGTTGAAGGCGTGGACATCCTGCCAACAATGGGTGCAAACGTTTATGACATCCTAAAGCGTGATACACTTGTCATCACGAAAGCGGGCGTCGAAGCATTGGAGGCACGTTTGAAATGAGTGTAAAAGCTGAACATTACGATGTGATCCGCAAGCCGATCATCACAGAAAAAGCAACAATGGCATCAGAATCAGGTGCAGTGGTTTTTGAAGTGGCAATCGACAGCAACAAACCACAGATCAAAGAAGCGGTAGAAGCGCTCTTTGGTGTAAAGGTCAAAGCGGTCAACACAACCATCACCAAAGGTAAAACCAAGCGTTTCCGCGGCATGATGGGTCGTCGTAAGGACGTCAAAAAAGCCTATGTGACATTGGAAGACGGTAACACAATCGACGTGTCAACTGGTCTCTAAGGTCACAAACCAAAGCTATAAAAACGAAACCCCCGCAGTTGCGGGGGTTTTTTGTTTTCCCCAC
>JAKMGV010000114.1 GCA_022424725.1 Paracoccaceae bacterium | reverse complement strand
CCCACGACAGGGGCAAGTCCCATGACCATCGACATGTTCACGGCAAAAAACAAAAAGAACGTGACACCGACACCCATAATCAACAGTGTTGAAAAACGATCCTTATTTTGCGCAGCAGAAATCCAACAAAACGCAAGGATCAGGAGATAAATGACCAATAATGACATGCCCCCGATAAATCCTAATTCTTCGGCAAGCGTCGTGAAAATAAAATCGGTATGTTTTTCGGGTAGGAAATTAAGACGCGTCTGCGTGCCTTGCATTAAACCGCGCCCAGCCCAGCCGCCTGATCCAAGGGCAATTTTTGACTGGGTGATGTGATATCCTGCGCCCAAAGGATCGGATGCAGGGTCCAAGAATGTGTCAATCCGACGATACTGATAGTCGTTTAGCAATTGCCATGTTTGGCCACGGCTTTGAAAAATTGCGACAATGCCCCCCGCACCTATTGCGATGACTGAGGCGAAATAGGCCCAGTGGACGCCTGCCAAAAACATCATCGCACCACCACCGAATAGCAATAAGAGCGAGGTGCCCAAATCCGGTTGCGTGACAACCATGCCCACAGGGATCAAAATCAGAATGATTGGGAAGATGACCCATATGGGATTTGAAACACGCTCGGCAGGTAGCCAATCGTAATAGGCAGCCAGCACCATGACCATGGTTATTTTGCATACCTCAGAAGGCTGCAGGCGCATGAAACCAAGATCAATCCAGCGCTGTGCGCCCATCCCAACGGATCCGAAATAGGCCACAACTATCAGCAGGATTAGGGAACCGACGTAGGCCACAACAGACACATTGCGCCAAAACCAAATGGGGATCATTGCGACCACGAACATCAATGCGAGGCCAAGTCCAAACCGTTTGATTTGCGCGCTGGCCCATGGGTCCCACTGTCCGCCTGCAACGGAATACAGCATCAAAAATCCAATCGAGGCGGCCGCAACTAGCAACAGAACCAAACCCCAATTCATGAAAAAGATTTTGCGAAAACCTGTTGGGATGGCTTTGACGCGGTATTCCAAATAACTCATACGCGCGCCTTTCGGACCATGTTTAGATCGGGCATTTTTTCACGTATTACGCGTTGCTGCTGGGCGATATTTTCTCGGTCTTTTGGGGGATAGGCCTCAAGTGGCGGATCCCCTTTGTAAAGCGCCTGAAGTGTAATATCACGCGCAATCGGGGCGGCGGCTGCGGACCCACCACCGCCATGTTCGACAACCACGCAAACGGCAATTTCAGGATCGTCGGCTGGGGCAAAGTTTACGAACAATGCGTGATCGCGCCGTTCCCAGGGCAAATCTTCGTTTTTGATGACGCCTGAACGGCGCTCGGCCTCTGAAATATTGCGGACCTGACTGGTTCCCGTTTTTCCAGCCATACGTGCATTATCTGCGATGATGCGGGATGAATAGGCCGTTCCCTTGCGATCATTCGTAACTGAAAACATCGCATCGCGCACGATTTTCAAATGCTTTGGATCTATATCCAAATTTGGAAAGTCTGTTCGCAGCGCGGTTTGCACGTTTTCTGCGCGAATTAATTGCGGGTCCAGTGCCAGGCCACTGGCCAAACGTGCGGTCATCACAGCCAGTTGAAGCGGAGAGGCGGACACATAGCCCTGACCAATCGCGGCAACAACCGTATCCCCAATCAGCCAATTCGCCCCGCGATTTACAAACTTCCACTCTTTGTCGGGGACAAGTCCCGAACTGACTGCAGACATTGGAACCGCGTGTTTTTCCCCAAGACCCAAGCGACGTGCCATATCCGCGATGCGTTCAATGCCAACCTGCAAGGCCAATTCATAATAATAAACGTCACAGCTTTCTTTCAGGGACGTCACCAGATCGACTTTCCCGTGCCCGCCCCCTTTCCAGCAATGGAAGCGTCGATTTGAAACATCCAAATGACCGGGGCAAAAAAATGTGTCGTCTGGCGTAATGATCCCATCTTCAAGTGCGGCCAAAACCGTCACCATTTTGAACGTTGATCCAGGTGGATAAGCATCCTGAACAGTTTTTGAGGCAAGTGGTCTGTGATTATTATCGCGCAACTCATTATAATCATTAAATGAAATGCCGCGCACAAATTTGTTCGGGTCATAACTGGGGGCAGAGGCAATTGCGCGCAGCGCTCCTGTTTTACAATCCATCACAACGACAGAGGCACTTTCTTCGCCCAAACGCGCCTTGATATAGGATTGCAGATTAGCGTCCACGGTCAGCTGAAGTCTTTGACCAGCGGTTCCTTCGCGTCGGTCCAATTCGCGCATCACGCGGCCCACGGCGTTTACCTCAACTTGCCGTGCGCCCGCGCGTCCGCGCAGGCCATTTTCCAATTTTGACTCAATGCCAACTTTGCCGATTTGAAACCGTGGTATGCGTAAAAGCGGATCATCATCCTGACGCCGTTCCAAATCCCGGCTACTAACGGGTCCGACATAGCCGACAACATGCGAAAATATGTCATTTAAGGGATAGATACGCGACAATCCAACCTCGGGTGTGATACCTGGCAAACTGGGCGCGTTTTCGGCAACACGTTCAATTTCTGCACGCGTGACGCGGTCGCGCAGTGTTACGGGCAGAAAGGGCGCCGACCGTTTCATTTCCGAGCGTGCACGCGCAATATCGTCGTCACTCAATTCTATTAGCAGGCGAATTTTTTCCAGAACTTTGTCAACGTCGCCTGCATCTTCTTGGACAATGGTGATCCGATAGGTCGGCTCGTTCTCAGCAAGAACATAGCCATTTAAATCATAAATTTCTCCGCGTTCTGGTGGAATAAGGCGAACGTTAATTCTGTTTTCCTCTGCCAGCAGTCGGAATTGATCGGCCTCTTTGATTTGTAATTGCCGCATGCGCAGACCCAGCAAGCCGGCAAAGCCCAGTTGAACTCCCCCAATCAGCAAAGAACGGCGGGAAAACCGTTGCCAAATTTTTTGCTGTGATTTGGTTGTTGGTTTCATGGTTGCTTAGGTTTCGGACTGTTTGATGGGTTTTACGTTTAGTACAAAGGCAGAAGTCAGTGCCATTACAGGATAAAATATAATCGTGCTAAGGGCCTGTGCAAAGTGCACTGAGAGGGATGGCAGCGGGAGCAACGCAAGGGCGAGTATTAGACGAGTTGCCAACAACACGCCCAAAACGGCGATTGTTATTTGTACAATTTCACCTGTCATTGTTTGGTCGTCTGCTGTGTGCGCCTTGGATTTTAACCAAAAACTTGCCCCCACAATCAAGGCTGCATGCAGGCCGGGCGGACGTTGTAACAGAAAATCCTCGAGAAGGATCACCGCAGCGATCAGAAGTGTGGGTGCATAATCGGGCCGTCGCACGCTCCATGCAAAAACAAGGCATAGCATCACATCTGGTCCCGCCCATGTTTGCGGAATGGTTTGCAGTGGTAATAGCCGCAACACGATGAGGGCCAAGCCAAGGAACACAAAGCCGATGCGATACATCCACGTGTTATAACCACGATCACTCATCTTTCGGTTCTTCTGCTTGTTCGGGTTGTTGATCCTCGACAGACATCAGGATATTTTGTGGATCAGATATTTCCACAACACTGTAATCGCGCAGCACACGCAGGTATTCCAAACGTTCATAATCTGCCGACAGCCGGGCCCTAAGACGCCCATTTGGATCAACAACCAATTGGCCGATCAACAAGCCAGGGGGCAATACGCCACCATTTCCAGATGTCACAATGCGGTCCCCTGCGCGGACCAAATCAGCGTTGTCAATGAAATCGACCAGTGGATCAGATGTATTGTCGCCCACGACCAGCGCGTTTTCGCGAGATGGCTGAATGACAGCGGGGATTTGACTGTATGGGTCGGTTAACAAAATAACACGTGATGTTCGTTCACCGACCCCTGCAATCCGCCCAACAAGGCCCAGTCCGTCCATCGCGGCCCAGCCATTTTGGATGCCATCTTGGCCACCAACGTTCAACAGCACGGATTGACGAAAGGGGGAACCACTATCGGCGCGTACAATCCCACTGATCCATGTCAGCTGTGCATCAAGTTGCAGTTTGTTTAAATCCAGCAATCGCGCATTTTCTTGTTCCAACTGCAAAGCCGCTTCTTTCCAACTTTTCATTTGTTGAAGTTCGCGGCGCAATTGCTGATTTTGATCATAAAGCGATTGGTAGCTTTGGAAATCTTGGATCACATTTACTGTCCGTGTGAGCGGGGCCATCGCCCATTCACTGCTGGGCAGAAAGCGATCCATTAACATAACGCGGAAACGTTCGACCCGTGGGCTATCAATGCGCCAAACAATGAAAATAACGATTAGAAACAGGATAACGACACCCGCCAATAACTGTTTCAGCGGGGAAAGATAGTCGTCTCTTTGGGGTCGGTTTTGAGCCAAATTGCCCCCTCAATCCGAAAACGTTACGTTAGCTGTCGTAGTCGATAGCGTGGCGCAATTGCTTTTCGTATTCAAGCGCCTTGCCCGTTCCCATCGCAACACAATTTAGGCTTTCTTCTGCAATTGATACAGCAAGCCCCGTTTGTTCACGCAGTGCTAGGTCCAGATCACCCAACAGCGCCCCGCCACCTGTTAGCATAACGCCACGATCAACAATGTCCGCGGCCAAATCAGGCGGCGTAACCTCAAGCGCGGTCATCACAGCTTCGCAAATCTGTTGAACCGGTTCGGCAAGTGCCTCGGCGACTTGTGCTTGTGTGATTTCTGTTTCTTTGGGAACACCGTTAAGTAAATCACGTCCGCGCACCATCATGGATGCACCGCGCCCATCATCAGGCATGCGTGCCGTTCCGATGGATGTTTTGATACGCTCTGCTGTTGCTTCGCCCACCAATAGGTTTTGTTGACGGCGCAGATAGCTGATGACTGCCTCATCCATGCGGTCCCCACCAACACGGACAGAGCGGGCATAAACAATGTCACCCAAGGACAGTACTGCAACTTCGGTCGTCCCGCCGCCGATGTCCACAACCATGTTTCCAGTTGGGTCGGTGATAGGCATGCCCGCGCCGATCGCGGCGGCAATGGGTTCGGCAACCAAACCTGCCTTGCGTGCACCTGCTGACAAAACAGATTGGCGGATCGCACGTTTTTCAACCGGTGTTGCACCATGTGGTACGCAAACAATGATTTTCGGTTTATAAAAGGTCGAACGTTTGTGCACCTTGCGGATAAAATGTTTGATCATCTCTTCGGCGACGTCAAAATCGGCGATGACACCGTCGCGCATTGGGCGGATGGCCTCAATCGAACCGGGTGTACGGCCCAGCATCAATTTCGCGTCCTCACCCACGGCAAGCACCTTTTTGGTTCCGTCTTTTACGTGGTAGGCAACAACCGAGGGCTCTGACAAAATAACGCCGCGCCCTTTGACATAGACCAGCGTGTTCGCCGTTCCCAGATCAATGGCCATATCTGCCGAAAATAATCCTGTTAAACTTGCTAGTCCTACCATCTGCTCTGCCTTGCTGCGTCTGACCGACGTACGTTTTGAGTCGATCAATATCCCCTTTTTCATAGTGTATACGCATAGGCACGATCAGATAAAAGAGATCGTTTGTCAAAATCCGCGCAAGTTTTGTCATTAGCGTAATTTTGCCATGCTTTATCTTACTAATTGATGTGCTGCAAATGATTGGATCATTACGTTTAATGAAATCGGGACTACACAATTGAGACTACCTTGGATCGCGTTTTGGGAACGTATCGACATCTGGAAGACCAACGAGTTTCTAAGTGTTCAACGCGAATTTGAGAAGGGGGTTGAATACTAAACGCCTCTCCTTCGTCGCATTTTGCTGATCTTTGGTCGGCTGGGTTTCGCACAATTATATCAACATGCTAAAGAGTTTCTAATTATGCGACAAAGGAGTCGGGTTCATGCAAACTCATGTAAAAGCACTGGTTGTCGGCGGTGGCGCCGTTGGAACATCAATCGCCTATCATTTGGCCAAGGC
>JAKMGV010000113.1 GCA_022424725.1 Paracoccaceae bacterium | reverse complement strand
TTTCGCGGCATCTTCAATGCTCATGTCCAATTCGATGATATCAGATTTTGGGAAAAACAATAAAAAGCCCGATGTCGGATTGGGCGTCGTAGGTACAAATACAGATATTAATTGATCACCATCGCCCGCGCGTTCGGCCACTTCGCCACGCGCAACGGTGGAAATGAACCCAATGGCCCAAATCCCGCGGCGGGGATATTGGATCATACAGGCCTTTTCAAAAGAGCGTTCTTGTTGCGCGAATACGGTTTCAGCGATCTGTTTTACGCCACTATAGATCGATCGGACGACGGGCATGCGATGGACCAGCGTTTCGCCATATCGGATCAGTGATCTGCCAATCAAACCCTTGGCAAGCCATCCGATAAGTGTGGTGAAGAATAGGAAAAAAATCACGCCCAGACCGCGAATATTCACCTCGGTCTCGGGGCCCAAAACCCGTTTGATCAATGCTTCTGGCTGATAGCTCTCGGGCACAAATGGCAAAACAAACCCATCCACCCAACCGATCACGGTCCAGATCAACCAAACCGTCAAACCGACAGGCGCAATAACCACGATGCCTGTCAGAAAACTATTACGCAGCCCCGAATACCACGGTGTGCGCGGTTTTGGTTGCGGATCTTGGTCGAACATTTGGGTCATGACAGCCTTCTTTTGTCGTCAACATAGGCAGCAATGGGTTTCGTGACAATGGTCATTTGCCCATGGCACATGCAATTTCAGCAGCAAGTCGCGCATTGTTCAAAACCAGTGCTATATTGCTTTCCAATGAACGCCCATCGGTCAATTCAAATATGCGTTGTAACAGGAATGGTGTCACGGCTTTGGCCGATACACCCTTCGCCTCCGCTTCCATTAGGGCTCTATTAATAATGGGTTCGATTTGGTCTTGGGGAATTTCGGCATCCGATGGAATTGGATTGGCCACCAGTTGCCCACCAGATAGGCCCAAAGCAGTGCGCATTTTTTGCGCCTGCGCGATCTGCGCTGGATCGTCAATGCGCAGGGGGGCGTTCAAACCACAGGTGCGTGACCAAAAGGCGGGCAAATCATTTTGACCATAGGCGATGACCGGCACGCCCAATGTTTCCAACACCTCGAGCGTTTTGGGAATATCCAAAATCGCTTTGGCCCCCGCCGCAATCACAGTCACAGGGGTTTGGGCAAGCTCTTGAAGATCGGCGGAAATATCAAAACTGTGTTCCGCGCCGCGGTGCACACCACCAATTCCACCTGTTGCGAATACGTTAATGCCCGCCAAATGCGCCAAAATCATAGTTGCGGCCACGGTTGTAGCGCCTGTTGCCCCATCCACTAAGCAAATCGCCAAATCCGCCCGCGACAGTTTCCGCGCGCCTTGGGTTTGGGCCAAGGTTTTCAACGCGCTTTGGTCCAAACCGATTTTGATCCGTCCCTCAATCACGGCGATGGTCGCAGATGTTGCACCATGCGCGCGCACCATATCCTCGACCTGATTGGCCATGTGATAGTTTTGCGGCCAGGGCATGCCATGGGTTATGATCGTACTTTCCAAGGCAACGATGGGTTTATTATTCTCAAGCGCGGCTTGGACTTCGTCAGAAATATCAAGTGTATACATTTATTTTCCTGCAACATGATCTGCGGCGGCCTGCACCCCCGCCAAAAGGGCGTCCATCCGCGAAAGCCCGTTTATTTCCGCATGGATATGCGCGGCCACAAAAACATCACCCGCACCTGTCACTTGTGCCAATGTGGTCACCTGCGGAACCGAGGCCGACAACGTTTCTGCGTCTTGCAGGGCGTCGGCCACGGGATCAGGCCCGTCCGTCACAATTGCGCGCGCGGCCCCCAAGTCGATCAGGGCATTTGCCGCATCAATGGAATTGGAAAAACGCGCATTGCAAATGATTTCCGCCTCGATCCTGTTCACATAAAATGCGGCGTTGGCACTGTGCAAAAAGCAGTTCAATCGCTGCGCTTTGCCAGGAGAGGCGGGAACGACGCGCAAATCACAGGCCGAAAATTCGGGCATGGCAGAAATTTGGTGCAACATGGTTTCTGTCAAATTCCCGTCCAACACAGCAATCCCAGAATAGGGGGCATGGGCCGAACCAAGTGTTCCATCGCATAGGGGGAACAAGATTTGTGACCCCGCCTGTTCCAGTGAATGCGCATCGGCAATCGCGGCAACAACGCCATTCACATCCTCAATCGCCATATACACATCCGTACGCGCGCTTGGATTGCGATAAATCAAATCTGTGCGCATCCCATCACAATCACAGGATTGGATCAATTCATCCCCTTCTGCGTCCTGTCCCAAACTGGTAATCAGTGCAGGGGTTAGGATTAGATTGCTGAGCGCCTTGGCGATATTATAGGCAACACCACCTGGGTGTCGGCGAATATGGCCTGCGCGATCAAATCCGTGCTTCATCGGATCGGGACACCGTCCAATCACATCCCAAAGCACGCTGCCAATACATAGTATTTCTGTCATTTATTCTGGTACCGAAAACGTCAAAGCCGCCCAATCACTTTGCCAATAAACACCATTGGCGTGATCTGCAGGATCTTTAACCTCGGTTAGGACCACATGATCAAGCAAATAATCATGGCCCTTGCGCACAGGCACCACCACGTGTCCCATTGCATCACTGGTCAATTTAAAAACATTTACCGTTCCATCAGCGGCCCGTTCAAATACCTCTATCTGACCATGCGCGATGGGATCGCCCAATTTTGTTAGTGTTACGGGCATGCCCGCGGTGACATCGTCCGTATAGGGGTTTTTTAATGCTGTGAATTCAACAAACAGGCCAAAAGTTTCATCCGCCCCCTGACCATGCCCAATATCAACCAGGGCCTTGGAATGGCGAAAATAGCGTTCGGTGAACCGATCTGTGGGCCAGTTGTTTTCCAAATGACGCTGCAATGCCCATGTCGCATCCTTTTCCTCGACAAACGCTGTGAATTTTTTCAAACCGCGATAGCTGATATTGTCGATTTTCGACACATAAACGAACCGCGCCAAACCTGCTGTGTCGATCACCTGTTGAAAGGCGGGTAAATCCCCCAAACGTGATGTGGCATCAACGCGCGTATTAATCGAATAATAAAGCTCAGATACACGGCGCGTGAAATAGGGAAGGTTTACGCCATCAAACTTGGTCCCGTTAATCAAGGAAATTTCGACCTCATCCCCAATTTCATATTGAAATTTTTCACTATCAAGCCAAAGTTCATGTGCGGACGCGACAGTGGACGCAAGTAAAAGACAAAGACCAGAAAGACCCGAGCATATGCGCCGATTTTCCATGATTAACCCCATTCTTCGACTAATGACGATCACCTATATGATGATCCTTGGTACGATATCGAATGTCACCGCCCACGAGGCTATTCCAACGATCGCAACCGTAACAGTAGAGCGCGATGCGGTGGATTTAAAGGTCCGTTTCATGTCAGAGGCCTATTTGGCGGGCATTGACCTATCACAATTCAGTTTTATGAATGATAGTGAACAATCCGATGCCTATGATCGTTTGCGCGGATTGGATGTGGTCGACCTGACCACAAAATTTGACGCCGCTTGGCCAAACCTTTCCAGCGACATTCAAATCATCCAAAACGGTCAACCCTTGGAATTATCCCTGATGGCATTCACGGTGGATGACATCGAAAACGATGAAATTGCACGCTATAGCGTTGCAACGATTTCTGGCGCGCTAACGGGATCCGGTCCGATCACCGTGCAATTCCCAAAATCACTGGGCGAGGTTGTGGTGCGCCAAGAGGGTGTGGAAAACCCACTGACCCAGCTTTTGGATGCAGGTACAGTATCTGATCCCATCATTGCTGCAGGTTTGGAGGAAGCAAAGTCAGGATGGGGCACATTTGTTGAATATATCCCAGTTGGCTTTGATCACATCGTGCCCAAAGGGTTGGACCACATCCTGTTTGTTTTGGGCATCTTCTTCCTTGGGGCAGGGTGGCGTGCCCTGATTTGGCAAATCTCTGCCTTTACATTGGCGCACACTGTGACTCTTGCGTTGGGGGCATTGGAAATTGTTGTGATTTCTGGATCGATTGTTGAGCCCCTGATTGCCGCCTCCATTGTATTTGTGGCGGTTGAAAACCTGATGACAACATCGCTGAACAAATGGCGGCCAGCGATCATTTTTGGGTTCGGCTTGTTGCATGGACTTGGCTTTGCCTCGGTCCTCGGGGATTTCGGTTTGCCAGAGGGGCAATTCATCCCCGCGCTAATCGGGTTCAACATTGGGGTTGAGGTTGGACAGTTGACCGTTGTGGCGGTTGCCGCAATTTTGCTGACCCTGCCATTTGGACGATTTGACTGGTATCGCCGCGTAATTGCGATGCCTGCGTCCATATTTATCGCCTTGGTCGGTGCGTATTGGTTTATCGAACGCGTTTTCTTGTAAAATAAGCAGGAAAAGGCAGAGCAGGGGGTTGTCAAACCAGTGATTACCCCCTAATGCACGCACATCGAAATCCGCAGGCGGGGTTCGGGCCATTGGGGGAGACATCCCCAAGCGTCCACCGGTTGAGGCATTTGCCTAACACCCTCGCCAAGGCATGAAACCGGAAAGGAAACGGAAAAATGGCTCTACCAGAGTTTTCATTGCGCCAATTGCTAGAAGCAGGCGTTCACTTCGGACACCAAACACAACGTTGGAACCCACGTATGGCGCCGTATATCTATGGTGATCGTAACGGCATCCACATCATGGACCTAACGCAAACTGTTCCAATGTTGGACCAAGCGTTGCAAATTGTGCGTGACACAGTTGCAAAAGGTGGCCGCGTGTTGTTCGTTGGCACAAAGCGTCAGGCATCAGCCCCGATCGCAGATGCCGCAGAGAAATGCGCACAGTATTACATGAACCACCGCTGGTTGGGTGGCACATTGACAAACTGGAACACAGTTTCACAGTCAATTTCACGTCTAAAAGCAAACTCAGAAGTTCTTGCAACAGGCGCAGACGGCCTAACCAAGAAAGAGCGTTTGAACTTAGAGCGTGAAACCGAAAAGCTTCAGGCGTCATTGGGCGGCATCGCGGAAATGGGTAGCGTTCCTGAATTGCTATTCGTGATCGACGTGAAAAAAGAAGCATTGGCGATTGCCGAAGCGAACAAATTGGGCATCCCTGTGATCGCAGTTGTTGACACAAACTGTCCCCCTGATGGCGTTGATTACATCATCCCTGGCAACGACGACGCAGCGCGTGCTATCGCACTATACTGTGACCTAGTTAGCCGCGCGGCATTGGACGGTATGACCGCACAAATGGGTGCAGCAGGTGTTGATTTGGGCGCACTAGAAGATGCACCAGTCGAAGAAGCGGTTGCAGAGGCCTAAGAGTCTTTCATCAAAGCATACCATAGCGCGGGTTTATCCCGCGCTTATCTTATTGTGAAAAAAGAGGATCCAAAGATGGCGATTACAGCTGCAATGGTAAAAGAGCTTCGCGAGAGCACAGGCGCGGGCATGATGGATGCGAAAAAAGCATTGACGGAAACAGACGGTGATTTTGAAGCGGCTGTAGACTGGCTTCGCACCAAAGGTTTGGCAAAAGCGGCCAAGAAATCAGGTCGTGTGGCAGCCGAAGGTTTGGTTGCAATCGCCGTTGACGGTGGTTCAGCGGTTGCGGTTGAAGTGAACTCAGAAACAGACTTTGTTGCGAAAAACGCAGAATTCCAACAAATGGTTGGTTCATTTGCTACGGCGGCATTAGGTGTTGCCGATGTTGATGCACTTGCAAGTACATCAATTGATGGCAAAGCAGTCAGCGACATCCTAACCGACAAAATCGCGACAATCGGTGAAAACATGACATTGCGCCGTATGGTCAAAATCAACGGTGAAAGCGTTGCATCATACGTGCACAACGCCGCAACAACGGGCATGGGCCAAATCGGTGTTATCGTTGCGATGAAGGGATCAAACGAAGAGTTCGGCCGTCAGGTTGCAATGCA
>JAKMGV010000330.1 GCA_022424725.1 Paracoccaceae bacterium | reverse complement strand
GGCCCAAGGAACACAACCGCGACAATCGTGATAAACACAAACGCCCCTGCCATCGCACCCTTATGCGATTTGAATTGATCCCAAACATCGCGCCACTGGCTGCGCGGTGGTTTGATAAGCTCTGCGTCAGATAGATCAGTCATAGCGGATCCTTGGGTCAAGAATGCCGTAAAGGATGTCGGCAATCAGGTTAAAAAAGACGATCAGGAAGGCAAAGATAAAGGTCAGTGTTTGCACCATCGGCAAATCATTTGCCTGAATGGCCCCGATCAAAAGTTGACCAATGCCATTCACCTTAAACACTTGTTCGGTAATAATGGCGCCGCCAAAAATAGATGGTATGCCAAGCGCGATTACTGTTACCACGGGGATCATCGAATTGCGCAGCACGTGCACCATGACAACCACGCGCTCCCCCAATCCCTTTGCACGGGCGGTGCGCACATAATCTTGGTTCAAATTATCCAACATTGAGGCGCGCATGAAACGGCTGATCTGCGCCGTGATTTGCAGGGCCAAAACCATCACAGGCATGATCATTTGATTAAGCTGCACCTTAAAGCTTGCCCAATCGTTGACCACATGCGTGGTGTCATAAATCGATGGGAACCACCCAAGGTTCACTGAAAAGATAACAATAACCAAAACACCCGAAAAAAACGGCGGCACGGAATAGCCGACCATCGAAATAAATGTCCCCGCCTGATCAAATACAGAATACTGGCGATAGGCCGAATAGATACCGATTGGGATCGCAATAAGAATGCCCACGATGTAGGCGACGCCGACCACCCAAAGGGTCTGTGGAATGCGTTGAATGACGATTTCCATCACGGGGCTACGGGTTTGCCAAGAGACTACACGCAGTTTGCCCTCAGAAAATGTTGTTCCGAAAATATGGTCCATCAAGACCTGTGGTTCGATCCAGAAAAATTGCACAATCCATTTCCAAAAACGCACATGAACGGGTTCACCCAATCCTAGCGCAAGGCGCATTTTTTCCTTCACTTCTTGTGGAACGGTTAGCGGAACCTGCGCCATCGGATCGCCCGGTGCCAATTCTAGCAAAAGAAAAATCACCAAACTGATGAACAAAAGCGTCGGAACGGCCAACATGCTCCGACGGACAGTGAATTGCAGCATTTAATTCCTCAGTTTGCAGATTTCTTTATTGAAAAGATCCGCGCACTTTCATGCGCGGATCCAATATTTTAGGAATTACGTTTATTTGATACGATACCAATCTGCGACATTCCAAAGTTCACTGTCCCAAACATTGAGCACGACACCGCCCAACGAATTTGCGTGCGCAGATAACCGCCCACGGTGTACTAATGGGATCATTGCACCCCCAGTGACTGCCATATCATTTAGCTTGCGACCAATTTCAGCGCGCGCTTCGATACCTGCAGTTGTGGCAAGTTTCGCATATAATTCGTCGTACGCGGGATCACACCAACGCGAAATGTTTTCACCCTGCCACTGTGTGTCAGGTCGCGGTGCTTTATCACAGACCATGTTACCTAGATAGGCTTGCGGGTCAGTCCCATTGAATGTGTTCGCATACATTTCAACGTCTGCGTAAAACTTTTGGTAAGTATCTGGTGATCCTGGGTCACCACCGAAGAAGACGGATGCAGATAGGTTTCTTAATTCTGCGTCGATGCCTATTTCACTCCACCACTGTTTGATCAGCGCCTGGAAGTCCTGACGCACCGCGTTCGTAGAAGTTTGATAAAGAAGCTTTAACGGCATACCATCCGGCGTTTCACGCACACCATCACCATTAGTATCTTTATATCCTGCTGCATCCAACATTGCGTTCGCACCAGCGATGTCTTGTGTGTCGCAACTTAGTGCTTCAGAATTAAACGCTGCAGGCGCAGGAATCCAGTTACAAGTTACCTTACCTGCTTTGCCATATCCGATTTCAACCAGCAATGGGCGATCAATCGCCAATGACATCGCCTTGTACACGGCTGGGTCCTTTAAGAACGGATGAGGTGCCGCCGCCGTTGACCGTGTATTCGCATCTAAATCTGGCGATGGATTTGTTTGGTTTAGCATAATGCGTTCAACCAATGGGCCAAAGCCCGCAACAGGTGTCCCTTTGCCACCCTGTTCCATACGCGCAATCACGTCAGGTGCAAGCTGCAAGTTCCATGCGTAATCGAA
>JAKMGV010000329.1 GCA_022424725.1 Paracoccaceae bacterium | reverse complement strand
GCACATGGGCCGCGCACATCATGCCCGCCGCCCCCGCGCCAATTATGATTGTTTCAAATCGCATGTCCCCCTCGTGGCGGTTTTCAACCCAATTGGCAAGAGGGATGCATTTTATCTGGCCAGAGGGCATTAAATTCGGTATCAATATGCCAACGATCCCGAAAACGGGACATGTCAGAGGCAGTAAAAGGCAAAACCCATGACTGAGATGGTCTATGGTTCCGTCCCCGTATCCAAGGGGGAACCCATTCTTCCCAAATGGTGGCGCACCGTTGATAAATGGACGTTGATGTCCGTTATATTGTTGTTTTCTATTGGTATTTTGCTGGGCCTTGCGGCCTCGCCCCCCCTGGCCGAGAAAAACGGATTTGCGCCTTTCCACTATGTGCAGCGACAGGCGGTGTTTGGCGGCATGGCGCTGATTGCGATGTTTGTCACATCCATGATGTCGCCCATATTGGTGCGCCGTTTGGCGGTGCTTGGGTTTATCGCGGCCTTTATCGCGGTGGCCCTGTTGCCTGTTTTTGGCACTGATTTTGGCAAAGGGGCGGTGCGTTGGTATGCGCTGGGCTTTGCCTCGCTTCAGCCGTCTGAATTTTTGAAACCCGGGTTCGTGGTGGTCAGCGCATGGATGTTGGCTGCCGCACAGGAAATCAATGGCCCCCCTGGGCGCATGTATTCGTTTATCTTGGCGATGTGCATCGCTATGATGTTGGCCCTGCAGCCCGATTTTGGTCAGGCTTGTTTGGTGTTGTTTGCCTGGGGTGTGATGTATTTCGTGGCGGGCGCTCCGATCCTTTTGTTGCTGGGTATGGCGGGGCTGGTCGTTTTTGGCGGCACGCTCGCCTATCAGTATTCTGAACACTTTGCCCGCCGCATTGATGGGTTTTTGTCCCCTGATGTCGATCCGCGTACACAATTGGGATATGCCACAAACGCTATACAAGAGGGTGGATTTTTCGGCGTCGGTGTAGGCGAGGGACAGGTGAAGTGGTCCCTGCCTGATGCGCATACGGATTTCATCATCGCTGTGGCTGCCGAGGAATACGGATTTGTTTTGGTGACAATCATCATCGCAATTTATGCCAGCATTGTTTTGGTGTCCCTTTCACGCCTCATGCGGGAACGCGATACGTTCATCCGACTGGCAGGTGCGGGTTTGGCCTGTTCCTTTGGTGTTCAGGCGGTGATCAACATGGGGGTTGCGGTGCGTCTGTTACCTGCGAAGGGGATGACCTTGCCCTTTATCAGTTATGGCGGATCTTCGCTGATTGCGGGGGGTATTGCGCTTGGAATGTTGCTTGCATTTACGCGCGCACGACCGCAAAAGAACATCGCAGATGTAATTAACGGATATCGATAATGACCAAAGCGCCTTTGGCGATTTTAGCAGCTGGTGGCACAGGCGGACACATGTTCCCCGCACAGGCCCTGGCCGAGGCATTGTTAGAGGCCGGGTGGCGGGTTAAGCTGACCACCGATCCGCGCGGTGCACGTTATGTGGGCGGCTTTCCCGATGCAGTGCAGGTCAAAGTTTTAAAATCAGGCACCTTTGCCCGTGGCGGTATTGTGGCCAAGGCCTTGGTTCCGTTTCAAATTGCAGGCGGCAGTTTGATGGCGCTGGCGCAGATGATTGTGGATCGTCCCACAATCGTGATTGGTTTTGGCGGATACCCCTCGATCCCTGCGCTAACGGCTGCAACGATTTTGCGTATTCCGCGCATGGTGCATGAACAAAACGGGGTTTTGGGCCGCGTGAACCAAGTGTTTGCACCCGTCATGAATGCGGTGGCCTGTGGCACATGGCCCACCGAAATGTCAGACAAGATTACGGGCCATCATGTGGGCAATCCTGTACGCGCGGCCATCGTCGAACGCGCGGGCGCTGGGTATATCCCACCTGGGGATTATCCGATGTCCATCCTTGTTCTGGGGGGATCACAGGGTGCGCGTATTCTGTCAGACGTGGTGCCCCCTGCGATTGCGGGTCTGCCCATGGCCATGCTGTCCCATATCCGCGTGTCCCATCAGGCCCGCCCAGAAGACCAAGAACGGGTCGAGGCCTATTACGCCGAACAAAACATCCCCGCAGATGTGCGCCCGTTTTTCGATGATATCCCCACGCGGATGAGCGAAGCGCAATTGGTCATCTCACGCGCAGGGGCCTCAACCGTT
>JAKMGV010000328.1 GCA_022424725.1 Paracoccaceae bacterium | reverse complement strand
TTAAAACGCTCGTAGGCCTCCAGACATGCATCCTTGAATAAGGTTGCCGTGTCTGATCCCAAATCGCGCGCCTGAAACGTTGTATAAGTTACAGGCGGACGATGATTACGCCGTTCGATCATGGTAAATAGCAGATCGGCATATGTATCACCCTGTGGTGCGTGCAAAACCAAATGCACTTTCTTCATGCCTGTCGCAACACGGATGGCACCTACGTGGGGCGGGCCTTCGTATGTCCAAACTGACAACTTCATTGTGCACCCCCAACTTTTAATAGATCAGAGCGCACAATTGGACGAGCAAACAATCCAGCAAGATCCGCAGCCTGTTCGTAAAAATGGATTGGGCTAAACACCAACTCGATCGCCCATTTGGTTGACAACCCTTGCGCCTCTAGCGGATTTGCCAAACCTAACCCGCAAACCGTCAAATCAGGATTACATGCAGTCACGCGGTCAAGCTGCTTTTCAACGTCTTGACCCTCTGAAATCACGGCATTGTGTTCAATCAATTTCAGATCTTCACCAACCAGCGCGCGGTGAATGTATGGGCTTCCCACTTCGGTGAGATTCATTCCACATTCATCGCTGAGAAAGCGCGCCAGCGGCACTTCAAGTTGGCTATCTGGGAAAAAGAAAATACTGCGGCCCGTTAGCGTTTCTGAAACCTTTGCAATCGCGCGCTCTGCCCGGGCTTTTGGCCCCGCCGTCACCGCGTCAAATTTGCCCTGCTCAACACCAAAACGTTTTGCGATCGCTCCCAGCCATTCGGTGGTCCCACTCGCACCAAATGGGAAAGGAGCGTGAATTGCATTGGCGCCACGACGTACCATTTCATCATAAGCCGCGCCCAAGAATGGTTGGGCACAAATGAATTGTGTATTCTTTCCGATCCCTGCGGACGAACCTGCGGTCTGTTCGGGTAGAACAAGTACATCTTCGATACCCATATCGGTTAAGAGACGCAGCATCTGATCCTGCACGACATCTGGCAAAGCACCTAGCACGGCGAGTTGTATTTTGTCGTCATTTGGAAGGTCGCGAATCACTGCCTCCAAACACGCATCTTCTCCTTGAGTGAAGGTTGTTTCGATCCCGGAGCCCGAAAAATTCACCACATTCACAGCTGGATGATATTTTTTTGAAAGTTTTTTTGCCATTGTAGCAAGGTCGATTTTAATGACCTCGGACGGACATGACCCCACAAGGAACAACCGTTTAATGTCAGGTCGTCTTAACAACAAATCTGAAACGACTCGCTCTAATTCCTGATGAGCGTCCGCCATACCAGCCAAGTCCGTTTCTTCCAAAATAGCGGTTGCAAAACGCGGTTCGGCAAAGATCATCACCCCCGCTGCACTTTGCAACAGATGGGCGCAAGTACGCGATCCCACCACTAGAAAAAACGCATCCTGCATTTTGCGATGCAACCAAATGATGGAAGTTAACCCACAGAAAACTTCATGCTGTCCACGCTCTTTCAATATGGGTGCCGCGGTACAGGCAGATGGAGTTAAATCGTTAGGCATATTCACCCTCCATAACTGTTTGCAATCGAGCGGCTCTAAGCTTCCAAACAAACTGAGCTGCATTGATTAAATAAACCGCATACGCAGTCAGCCCGAGCAGCATAAGTTGTTGCTCTGAAAGGTAATTTGCGAACAATGCCCAAACGTAAGCCAAATGCAACGCGATAACGAAAAAGCTTACGACGTCTTCCCAGAAGAAAGCTGGCGCGAGAAGATATTGCCCAAAAACAACTTTCTCCCAAATCGCCCCAGTTACCATAATTACAAGCAACACAATCGTTTTTAATACGATTGAAAATGCCGCAATCTCGTATCCGACACCAGCAAAGAGATATCGCATAACAAGCGCCAGAGAGATCAAAAAAACCAAGAATTGCAGCGGCGCTAAAACACCTTGAACCAAAGTCCAGACAGTTTCGTCCCGTCGCTTGCGCTGCGACGGCGTATAGAGTGGCTCAGGCCCCTGTATGGTCTTGGTTTGCGCCCGCACCGGTCATCGACTCCCATTTTTCTGACACTTCAAGTATTACGCGGTTGCAAAATATGTCAATATTTTCTTACACATTTACCGTAAATATGTATTGTTATATTTACAAATTGAAGTTTGAGGATCGCCAACAACTGTCAAATAGAGAAAAATGGAGTGGG
>JAKMGV010000327.1 GCA_022424725.1 Paracoccaceae bacterium | reverse complement strand
TCGTCGATCCATTCTGCGATGCAAACTACACGATCCTGTGCGTAAATTTGGGTGCTGTGCTTTACGTTACGGCATCCATATGGGAGGTAAAAAATGAAGAAAATAATTGGAACAGCGGCACTGTGTGCTGCGGTAATGGCTGGTGGTTCGGCGTTTGCATTTGAATGTAAACGTGGGGAAGCGTCCTTTGACAAACCCGGTGGGTTTCCAGAGCGTGCTTTGACGATGATCGTACCATATGGTCCTGCAGGTGGATCGGGGCAGGTTGCTGCTGCGATGGCCGAGGCGGTGACCGAACTGACTGGCATTCCAATCAACCGCGATCATAAACCAGGCGGTTCTGGGACTGTTGGTATGACGGCCTATATGGCATCGCCTGCAGATGGATATAACGTTTTGGAACACATCGATGATGCATCCTCTGCGCATGCGCTGGACTCATCGCTGCCAAACCCAGCTGAGGATTTGATCCCACTGGTGGTTAGTCAGGTGACATTTAGTCAGGTCTATATCCGCACAAATGAAACACGCTTTAGCGATTGGCCATCCTTTGTGGAATGGGTCAAGGCGCAAAACGGCAAAGCAACCATTGCGAACGTGTCCAAAGAAGGATCAATGGAGCGTGTCACGATGGGCTTTATCACAGATGCAAGTGGTATGCAGATCCAGCAAATTTCGTTCGACAAAGGTGCCCCACGCTACGGCGCATTGTTGGGTGGACAGGTAGACGCTCTGTTTGAACAACCGGGTGATGTGCGCAACTTCCTTGATGCAGATCAGTTCAAACCGATCCTGACAATCTTTGATAAACGCCCAGGCGCGTTTGCAGATACCCCAACGCACCGCGAAATGGGAATGGATTTTGATCCACTGCTTCGTTTCCGCGGCTTCTATGTCCATGCGGACGCACCCGCGGATCGTGTTGAATGGCTAAAATGGGCCTTCCAGCGCGGATATTGTGAAGACAGCTATCAAGAATTTAATGACTCAAAATTCATGACAGTGATCGACAGCTATCGTGATACGGACGGTGCCAAAGATTTGATTGCCCGTTCAATCGATCAATATCGCGAAGTCTATAAGGCCATGGGCCTAGACGTGAAATAAACAAACTATAATCAACATAACATGGCGCCCTTCGGCGCCATGTTTTCGGTTGCGAGCATGGGAATATACTGTGGGACGACTAACACTCAGTAATCTGATCGAGGCCGCGATCTTTTTCTTGATCGTCGGCATTTTTTACGCGTTTTCGTTTGAATTTAACCAACCCATCGAAATTTATATCTTTGGAGCCACTGCATGGCCACGGGTTGTGATTTTCTTATTGCTCTTGGCAACACTTGGCAACCTTTGGTTCCATTATCGCCACGGGAACGCGACACAGGCGACATTGGGACAAACAGACGATAAAGCCGATTTTAGCGAGGCTGGAACCGTGCGCCGTATGGTTTCCGTTCTGCTGACACCTTTTGTGTTTGCCTATCTGCTGAAACCTGTTGGGATATATTTCAGCGCACCGTTTTTTATTGCCGCAATCATTTGGTTGTTTGGTGAACGCAGATGGAAAGCGATTTTGATCATGACGCTGTGCATTTATTGCGTGTTCATCGGATTGTTCCTGATGATTTTGAATGCCCCATTGCCCCAAGGGAATGTATCACCCTTCTATGATTTCAGCGCTTGGGTGCTGAAACTGAACGCCAAACTGCAAGGGATTTAAAAGATGATCGAGAATTTCTTAGCGGGTTCCGCAGCTCTTTTTGGTGATCCCTTTACGATAGGTATCTTTGTCTTTGGTGTCGTAGGTGGCATGTTGTTCGGGGCAATCCCCGGGGTTAGCATGCTGACATTGGCCGCGATTTTGTTGCCCTTTACCGCGGGTTTGGAACCTGCGCAGGGTGTGATGTTATTTGCGGTCATCTATTGTACTGGCACCTATGGCGGTGCGATTACCGCCATTTTGTTCAATATCCCAGGGTCCGCGGAAAACGCACCCACGGCATTTGACGGCTACCCTATGACGCAAAAGGGTCAATCGGGTAAGGCCGTTGGTGCCGCCGTTTTATGTTCGGCAATTGGTGGGATTGCATCGGCCCTTGTCATGATGGCGGCAACCGAACCCTTGGCGAATTGGGCGATCCGCAATATTGGCCCGCCTGAAATCTTTGCGCTCGTCTTTTTTGGTCT
>JAKMGV010000326.1 GCA_022424725.1 Paracoccaceae bacterium | reverse complement strand
ATGAACATCACTCCGATCCCGAAGTTTCCAATCGCTGCAAATATTTTCTTCACCGCCAAGGCCAATAACAATTTTTCCAAGTAGGCTGCATTCCGGCAAAAAGCTAAAATGCCAGCTTTGTGGAATGACCTTATAGCGTGCATTGGGCATCACTTCAGTTATCCTCGCGGCATCAAGTGCTTCGGGAACCCCCTCATGTGGCTTGAAATTGATGACAATAACGGGGTGGGAAATGCGCGCAGCACTTTCGATGATTGCGGCAGGTGCCAAAGCTGGATCAATCGCAATGGTGGCACCAACACGATTGTCGAGATAGCGCGCATCATAAAGATCCGCGTTGATTTCAGTAAAATCCACACCCCCACGAGATAGCCAACCGCAGTCCCAAATATCAGCATTTCGATCACAATATTCGATGAATTTGACCTTCGAAACTTGCAACCCTGATATGGCCAAAGCACTGTGACCTCCTAGGCTGAAGCCCGCCACCGATATATTTGCAGTATCCAAGGACAACCCCTCAATTCTCGGGTTTTCGGCCCAATTTAAGATCTCGGTCAGGTCCTTTGCCCTCTCCCAAATCATAACGGTCCTTTCGGGCAGGCTATCGCGTGACGTTGTGCCCGGATGATTTGTGGCCAGAACGACATATCCTTTTTTCGGCCAGTGCTTCCGCCAACCATCCCACCTGAAGGGCGTTTCCTCCAGAACCATGGCTAAATACAACAACAGGATGCGTTCCTGACTTCGGCTGTGCATTCGGCCGGACATAGTGGCCATAAAATAATGCATTTTATCCTATGAGTTCAGTTGGCCTGTCATCGTCGGTGGGATACCAAATATTTAAATTAAGAAACACGTCACGGTGAGGAACTTGGAGGGTCGTTGTCTGATAACCAGGCGAATATTTCCCAGGGCCACGTTCATGTGTCTGGGCCAGAAATAAGAAGCCAATGCACACAAATGCCAAAACAATTAAACCTATAGCAGTTTTCAACAATAGTTTTTTCAAATCGTAAACGTCCAAAATAAGTGAAATAAAAATGATTAATGAGTCTGTTACTTTATACTTAAAGAGTAACACTGGAACGTCAACTCGTCTAAAAGTTGATATTATGATATGCGATTCAATTCCGTTGATCTGTCACGGGAGCACAAAGGGCGTTTGGCGTGCATATGATGATCACAGGGCTACCCGTTCCAAAGCGCGCTTCACAACGCTGGGATCGCCCAAATGGGCCTCTTCGGACAACAATCTGCGCCAGCCCCGTGCGCCGGGGCGGCCCATGAACAGGCCCAGCATGTGGCGTGTCACCTGATGCAAACGACCGCCCTGCGCGATGTGACGGTCGATATAGGGCAGCATTTGCAACACAACCTCGTGTGGATCACTAACCCCATCACCCCCGTAAATACGGGCATCTGCGGCGCATAGGATATCACTGGGCGAATGATAGGCCGCGCGTCCAACCATGACGCCATCCAATCCCTGATCCAGATGTTGAACCGCCTGATCCAACGTTGTGATCCCCCCGTTGATCGAAATATGCAGATTGGGGTTATCCGCCTTAATCTGATGCACCAAATCGTAATCCAGCGGTGGGATTTCGCGATTTTCCTTGGGGCTCAGCCCCTGTAACCACGCCTTACGGGCATGAATGATAAACCGCGTCACCCCCGCATCTGACACCCGTTTGATGAAATCGGGCAGTACCTGATGGGCATCTTGGTCATCCACACCAATGCGGCATTTCACAGTCACCTCGACGTCAACCGCGTCCTGCATCGCCGCGCAGCACTCCGCCACAAGATCGGGGGTGCGCATCAGCACCGCACCAAAGGTACCCGATTGCACCCGATCAGAGGGGCAGCCGCAGTTTAGGTTAATTTCATCATACCCCGCATCCTCGCCCATCTTGGCCGCCGCGGCCAGTTCGGCAGGGTCCGATCCCCCCAACTGCAGGGCCACTGGATGTTCCTCGGGGTTATAGTCCAACAAATGCAAGGCACCGCCCCGCACCAAGGCGGGCGAGGTGACCATTTCCGTATAAAGCAAGGTTTCCCGGGACATCAAACGATGCAAATACCGACAATGCCGATCCGTCCAATCCATCATCGGCGCAACCGATAGGCGCGCTGATCTGTGAAGCGATTGATGTCGGCTATCCTGCACCATGATCCTCAAACAACTGT
>JAKMGV010000325.1 GCA_022424725.1 Paracoccaceae bacterium | reverse complement strand
TGAGGTGCCCATCATTCCACCACAGGTCGGCGATAGTCTGGCCGATATTGCAGCACGCGCCGAAAGTTTGGCGCAACGCTTGGAAGAGTCGTAATAAAACGTGCCCCCATTTCAGCAGTTTGAAACACAACGGCTTTCGGTTGCACATTGGGCGGAGATTATTGCTGTTCCAGAGGCACGGCGCAGGCTTGCAACACAGCTGCCAGATTTATTAACACCCGACGTGATCGCGCATCTGCCGCCATTTTTTGACCTAACGGGGCAAAATATCGACCAGTGGATTGATGCGCGTGCTGCGGAAAGTGATATCTATCTGATACGTGAAACAGGCACTGAAGCAGTCTTCGGGCTTATGTTTCTAACGCCTCCATTCAACAACGACATCCACCTTGGGTATCTCCTTGGGCGATCAACGTGGGGGCAGGGGTATGCAAGTGAACTACTTGCGGGACTGGTGTCGCATGTCCCTAAAACTGGTTTTCGTCTGCTTGGGGGTGTTGGACGCGAAAACCCCGCATCCGCACATGTTTTGCGAAAAACAGGTTTTCATGTCGTGCCAGAGTTAAGTGACGCAGAAACAGAAATGTTTGGCATCACATTGAATGAAAAAGGCCCCATATAGGGGCCAATTCAGGGTAGATTAATTCGCAAATTAACCGTTTGCTTCGCGGATTTTGTGGGCCGCTTCTTTGTCATAAACAACACCATTGTCATCAAACAATGTGTCCAATTCACCTGAAAGAGTCATTTCGGTGATGATGTCACATCCGCCCACGAATTCACCCTTTACGTATAGCTGTGGGATTGTTGGCCAGTCGGAGTAATCCTTAATCCCCTGACGGATGTTTTCATCGGCCAAAACATTAATGTCCGCGTATTCAACACCCATATAATTCAAAACACCGGCGACGCGGCTTGAAAAACCACACTGCGGCATTTCCTTGGTGCCTTTCATGTAAAGCACGACGTCGTTGGCTTTGACTGTTTCGTCGATTTGCGTTGTTGCATCGCTCATAATTGTAATCCTTTGATGTGCTATTGTGGAACCTTGGTCGTCAGGGCAAGCGCGTGAAGCTCGCCATGTGATCCGTCCATCTTTCCTTTAAGTGCAGCATAGACCGCACGTTGTTGTTGAACACGGTTTTTGCCGCGAAAACTTTCGTCGATCACTTCTGCGGCGTAATGATTTCCATCACCTGCCAAATCCGTGATCGTGATTTGCGCGTCCGGAAAGGTTTCTCGGATCAACGCCTCAATCTCATGTGCCTGCATTGCCATAGGTAAACTCCTTTGAGTTTATTTATGTATCTATTGCCCCATTCAACAAGAGGAAAAGCAGCATTTTCTTCCTTTCCTCTGAAATGAACAGGTTTCTTAGGCGAAGGCTTCGCCAAAACTGTTGCGATATAGCGCGCTTAGGTCTGCCAATTCGGTCTCTGATCCG
Organism: Paracoccaceae bacterium; assembly: GCA_022424725.1. Taxonomy (GTDB): domain Bacteria; phylum Pseudomonadota; class Alphaproteobacteria; order Rhodobacterales; family Rhodobacteraceae; genus HIMB11. The sequence continues at coordinate 751 of JAKMGV010000325.1, read as the reverse complement.
CCAAATTTCACGGATGTGCCCCCGAAACGACCAACCGATTGGATGGTCAGACCGGCTTGTGTTGCGGCCGCCATCAATGCCTCGGCCTGATCGAAGTTACAGGCAATCAAATAGCGCGCCTGATCTTCGCCAAACAATGTTGCGGTATCTGCGGCATCAAGGGTTACACCAACGCCTGAGGCCTCTGCCATTTCAAAAGCCGCAAGCGCCAATCCACCATCCCCCAAATCGCAGCAGGCGCGGATCATATCACGATTGGCCAAAATGAATTCGCCATGCGCAGATTCTGCGTCCAAATCAACATTTGGCGCATCCCCATCTTCACGATTGAACACCTCGGCCAATAGGGCCGATTGCCCAAGGTGACCTGTGGTTTCCCCAAGAACAAGCGCCACGTGACCATCCCGCGCCCGATCCAAGATCGGCTCTTCGCCCGCGGCAATCAATCCAACGGCACCGATTGTTGGGGTTGGTAGGATCGCATTGCCGTCCGTTTCGTTATAAAGGCTAACGTTGCCAGACACGATCGGCATGTTTAGCGCAGCAACTGCTGATCCAATCCCTTTGATCGCGCCGACGAATTGGCCCATGATTTCAGGTTTCTCAGGATTGCCAAAATTCATATTGTCCGTGCTCGCCAAAGGACGTGCGCCGACGGAAATCAGATTGCGATAGGCCTCTGCCACCGCTTGACGCCCCCCCATTTCTGGGTTTGCACGCACATAGCGGGGTGTGACATCCGATGTGAACG
>JAKMGV010000324.1 GCA_022424725.1 Paracoccaceae bacterium | reverse complement strand
CGCACCGAAAACGATCTGGCCGAATGGATCGCAAAACGGGCAAGCGCGGGGCGCATGGCGCCACGCGGCTTCCCACGGGACAACAAATTCACAAGCTGAAAATCAAAACGCACGCGCAAAACATTTCATGTTTGAGCATGCGTTTTTTGAATCCTGCGTGCGCCCGTCAGGGCGCACACAATTTAATGATGCCTACCCGCGGCCTTTCCACGGGACCATGACCTTTTCGGCCCAGCGCATCAACATGTCGATCGCAAATCCAATCGCACCAATCAAAATGATACCTAGGATCACAACATCAGTTTGCTGGAATTTTGATGCAACCATGATCATCATGCCTGCCCCTTTTTCGGCGGCCACCAATTCGGCAGCAACAACAGTTCCCCAACAAACCCCCATCGCGACACGCGCGCCGGTAAAGATTTCGGGCAAGCTGTTGGGTACGATCACATAGCGCATGATTTGCCATTTACTCGCGCCCAATGAATAGGCCGCATGCACCTTTGATATACGCACGCCCGACACACCCGCACGCGCAGCGATTGCCATAATCCAAAGTGCCGCTAAGAACAGCAGGATAATTTTGCCAACCTCGCCGATACCCGCCCAAATGATCACCAGCGGAATCAACGCAAGCGGTGGAACAGGGCGCATAAATTCAACAATAGGGTCAAACCAACCGCGGAACCAGTCGGACAACCCCATCGCGTATCCCAGTGGAATACCGACAAGTGCACCAAAGAAGAAACCAACAACAACTCGGAACAACGAATATCCCAAGTGTTCGACCAGCATGAAGTTCTTGAAACCCGCTGTTGCGATTTCAACCAAACGGTCCTTCACCGCTTCTGGTGCTGGCAACCAGATTGGCTCCATCTGCACACCTTTATCGGGTTCGATGTTCAGTGTCCCTTTGGGGGTCACAGCAACGCGCAGGTTTGAAACAAAAACCTCACCACCTGGGGCGATTGGTTGTCCATCAACGGCAATAATTTTCGCCCCATCTTTGCGGCTAATTCCATCATTGGCGTCCCATTTCAAAAGCTTGTTCCGATATGCTTGGATTGCAACACCGTCATTTTTTGCAGACTGCGCACCTTCGTCGACCGAAAGCTTTGGCGGGTTTTCGCCAGCGCCAAACACGACGACATCCACCGTCGCATCTTGTGTTGATCCATCGGGAAGCTCAATCGTGTAGGAAAATCCTGCCTCGCCCTGGAATGCGCCTGGCATATGCAATACGCTGGGCAGCCAACGGGACCCGGTGAATGATCCCCATAAGACAAAGATCAAAACAATTGAAATGACCGAGGCCGCGGAATTTGATGTCACCGCACTTTCATCGCCAAATGTCACCGTCTTTAGCGCACCAAAATCCTGTTTTGGCGTCATAAATCGCCGCACTATCCGCCAAATACCCAAGGTCAGCATGATCAAAAGGACATAGCCAATCAGGTACGGCAGCACCATCACGAATGTTGCGAGGATACCCAAAAGCTCACTTATGAGCTGCGTGAAAATACTCATGACTGCGCCTCCATACGGCCCATAATCTCTTCTTCCATATCCCAAATCATGGATAGGATCTCTTCCCGCTTCTCGGCATAGTCGGGATGTTTTTTGACTTCGCGCAAATCTTGGTCGACACCCAAATCAGCAAAGGGCAAACGGTATTCACGATGAATACGTCCGGGTCGAGGCGCCATCACCAACAAACGTTCGCCCAGCAACAATGCCTCTTCCACTGAGTGGGTGATCAGGATAATCGTTTTGCCCGTTTCTTTCCAAAGTTTCAAAACCAGCGACTGCATCTTTTCACGTGTCAATGCATCAAGTGCGCCAAGCGGTTCGTCCATTAGGATCACATCAGGGTCATTTGCCAAACAGCGGGCCAATGCCACACGCTGCTGCATACCGCCTGAAAGTTCGTAAACGGCTTTTTCTTTGAAATCGCCCAAACCAACAGTGTCCAAGAGATGGTCGACGGTTTCGCGAATTTCACCTTTGGGCGTGCCCTTCATCTTGGGACCGAAACCAACATTTTCACGCACGCTCATCCATTCGAACAACGCGCCTTGTTGGAACACCATACCGCGTTCAGCGCTTGGGCCTGTGACGGTTGATCCATTCAGTTGGATTTCCCCCTCCGTCGGCGCCAAAAAGCCCGCGATAATGTTTAAAAGCGTGGTTTTTCC
>JAKMGV010000323.1 GCA_022424725.1 Paracoccaceae bacterium | reverse complement strand
CCTCGACATGCAGGGGTTTGCCAAATTCGTGGCATACGGCGGCTTTGATGCGGCTCATCTTTTGTCCTCACTAATTTTTCATCAGTTTGGAACAGACAGGCGCAGACGCAAGTCCGAAATCGTCATCATTGGTCGCAACGCGGCGTTATTTTTGCGAAGGGATACGAAAGAACACCAAGAGCGCGATCAGAACCAAGATGCCTGATATGAAAAAGGGCATGCCCGGGAAATAAAACGCGCTGTCATCCGTGCTGAACGCGTAAAAGATGCTGGTCATCGTGATCGGGGTAATCATCATGGCCAAGGCGTTCAAACTGCTAATAACACCCTGCAATGCGCCTTGATTTCTGTCCCCTGCGGCACGTGACATCCAGGCCTGCAATGGGGGTTGCGCAATCACACCAAGGGCTGCAAATGGGATCATCATCAACAGGATTAATCCGTTCGTCATGATTGAGATCAGCCAAAGCGATATAACCTCAATCACCAATCCATAAATCAATGTGCGCCGTTCACCAAAACGGGCGATAAAGGGTTTGACCAATGCCCCCTGAACAACCGCAAAACAAACTCCATAAATGGTCAGCGATATTCCAATCATTCCGGGCGACCAGTCAAAGCGCACCTCGGTGAAAAAAGGCCAGATGGCCGCATAAATCGCGGTGCCGATGGAATAAAGAAGAAAGACAATGAACATGTCCCGCAATCCGCCCAATTTCGCCAGCGCCTGAAATGCGCCAAAGGGGTTGGCGCGGCGCCAATCAAAGCTTTGGCGGATATCATCCGTTACGCTTTCGCGCAGCCAAATCGCACAGGACAGGGCGTTTAGCGCGGCCAAGACTGCCGCCGCATAAAACGGGGCACGCGGGCCAAATTCACCCAGAAAGCCGCCCAAAACAGGCCCTAAAACAAACCCCATACCAAAGGCCGCCCCAACAAGCCCAAAACGCGCGGCCTTTTCCTCGGATGTGGAAATATCTGCGACATAGGCCGAGGCTGTGGCATGGGTCGCCGCCGTTATCCCGCCCACAATTCGCCCAATCAACAGCAGCCAAACAGTCTGCGCCACGGCCATGATCAAGTAATACCCAACCATCACGATCAAAGAGATCAGGATCACAGGTTTGCGTCCCACCCGATCAGACAGAGTGCCCAGAAGGGGGCCAAACAAAAACTGCATCAGCGCAAAAATCGAGGCCAATGCGCCGGCCCAAACCGATGCATCGGCGGTTGTGGAATCGGGGAGGACCGATTTGAACAATTCGGGCATCACAGGGATCATGATACCGATCCCCATAGAGTCGAGCAGTACCGTCATCAAGATGACGATAACTGGAAAGTTGATTTTTGATTTGCTCACGATGTCTCTGCCTGTTTGGCGCGCGCGGCAAAGGCATGGGCCTGCTCTGGCGCGGTGCCCATTTGATGTGCGCTGTCAAACTGTGCGGCATCGATGGATGGATAGTGTGTTTTTGCCAAGGCGATCAAATTTGATCCTGTGGTCAGTGCCTCTTGGCACAATTGTTTGACGGCTGACTGCGCCTCGGGGCGGGGCATCGTTTTGGCCAATTCAAAACTTAACGCCTCGGCATGGATCATTTCATTCGTGGCTGTGATCTGTGCGGCCAGCGCGGTTTCATTTGGCGATACTGCAGCAGAAAGATCATTTCCAATCGTCAGGGCCGCCATTGCCCCCAAACACAATTGGGGCAGGGCCAACCATTCGCTAAACCACGCAGCGCCGTCACGTGCCTCTTTATGTTGGGCGGCAAGGGTCAGGGTGGTTTGTAATCCGACCGCTTGGTTGGCCAATGCAACAATGGCCGAGGCCTGAACCGGGTTTTCCTTTTGCGGCATGGTTGATGATCCACCTGTTGCGCCAATTTGCACAGTCTTCAGGGTGCTTTGGGAATGGATCAAGATGTCTTGGGCAAACTTGCCCAAGGCTTGGGATAATCGTGTTTGCCATGCGGCGATGCGTTGGATTGGACTGCGATCATTGTGCCAGTTGCGTTTTGGATCGTGTAATCCCAACGCGGCGGCCAATTCGGCGCGAAGCCCCGTTGGATCATTCCCTAGAACCGAGGCTGTACCCGCTGCCCCCGAAAGGGATACCCAAAGTGTGCTGTTGCGTAGATTTTCCATTTCATCCAACAGATCAATCAATGGATGACCCCAAGATGCAACTGTCGCTCCAAAGCTGGT
>JAKMGV010000112.1 GCA_022424725.1 Paracoccaceae bacterium | reverse complement strand
GATACACCCCCAAGGGTTCCCAGTTGATCCGCAATATCCTTGGCCTGAGTTGGATTACCCAAGGCACCGCTGCGGAAACTATCATCAATCTTTTGGCCAGCTTGGCGGGCCATGATATCTTCTAACGTTTGTGCGCCACCTGTTGAGCTGCGCTCTACATCCATGTTTTGTGCAGCCACTGGGCCACACAGCAATAGTACCATCAATAAGCAATGCAAAACACGCATGTTTCCCTCGCTCTTCGCTTTTTGCGAAGCTGAATTGTGAAAAGAAGAACGTTACAAAAGCGGCAGGGAGTACCCGCCGCTTTCGCATTTGGCAGATTAACCGCCTTTTTGTTCATAGGCTGTACCCCAGCCCCAAGCACCAGAGCCGAAACCACGTGCAACAACGCGCTCGCGATAGACCGAAGCGACAACATCCCCATCCCCGGCGAGAAGTGCTTTGGTAGAGCACATTTCAGCACAGATTGGCAATTTGCCTTCAGCAATACGGTTGCGACCGTATTTTGCAAATTCCGCTGTTGAGTGGTTTTCTTCTGGGCCGCCTGCGCAGAATGTACATTTGTCCATTTTGCCACGGCTGCCAAAGTTGCCTGCTTGTGGGAACTGTGGTGCGCCAAATGGACAAGCATAGAAGCAATATCCACAGCCAATACACAGATCCTTTGAGTGCAATACCACACCGTCATCGGTCTGATAGAAGCAATCTACAGGACAAACAGCCATACATGGCGCATCAGAACAATGCATACATGCAACCGAGATCGACCGTTCGCCTGGATCACCATCATTGATGGTTACCACGCGGCGGCGGTTAATCCCCCACGGCACTTCATGCTCGTTCTTACAGGCAGTGACACACGCGTTGCATTCAATACAACGCTCAGCGTCACAGAGAAACTTTGCTCTTGCCATTTCTCTTACTCCTTATGCTGACCAGATTTTGCAAAGAGTCGCTTTGGTCTCTTGCATCTGGGTGACTGAGTCATAGCCGTAGGTTTGCGCCGTGTTGCATGATTCACCCAACACATATGGATCCGCACCATCTGGATACTTATCCCGCAAATCTTGGCCTTCGAAGTGTCCGCCAAAGTGGAATGGCATAAACGCCACGCCTTCGCCCACACGGTTGGTCAACATTGCCTTGACCTTGACCTTTGCTCCTTCCGGACCTTCGACCCAGACCTGTGCCCCATCGCGCACGCCAAGGTTATTGGCATCACGTGGGTTGATCTCGACGAACATGTCCTGCTGAAGTTCAGCCAACCATGGGTTTGAACGTGTTTCATCCCCACCACCTTCGTATTCAACCAGACGACCGGATGTCAGGATCATTGGATAATCCTTACTGAAATCCTGTTTCTGGATTGAAGCGTACATGGTTGGAAGACGATAGAACTTACGGTCTTCGTAAGTTGGATAGTCCTCGACCAAGTCACGACGGTTGGTGTAAAGCGGTTCACGGTGAAGCGGTACAGGGTCTGGGAAGGTCCAAACAACAGCACGTGCTTTGGCGTTACCAAACGGAGAGCAACCATGCTTGATCGCGACACGCTGAATACCGCCAGATAAGTCGGTTTTCCAGTTTGTCTTTGGACCAGCAACTGCGTCGATCGCGGCGCGTTCGTCGTCAGTTAGATCGCCATCCCATCCCAGATCCATCAACATTTGCATTGTGAATTCGGGATAACCGTCCTGAATTTCCGCACCTGGGTTTGACACACCTTCTGCCAACAGATTGTCGCCATCGCGTTCCACACCGAAACGGGCACGGAAGCTTAGGCCGCCTTCTGCGACAGGTTTTGACATATCATACAGGTTTGGTGTTCCTGGATGGTTCATTTCGGCAGTGCCCCAACAAGGCCACGGCATACCATAGTAGTCGCCGTCACATGGACCCCCAATCGCCTGAAGCGTTGTGCGGTCAAATGTGTGTTGGTTTGCCATGTGCTTTTTGATCCGCTCAGGGCTTTGACCAGTGTAGCCAATCGTCCAAAGACCACCGTTTAATTCGCGGGTGATGCTTTCGATGTTTGGTGTCACATCATCGTCCATTTCATAGTTACGGAACAAGCGATCCGCCCAACCAAATTTGGTTGCAAGAAGACCCATGATTTCATGGTCGGTCTTTGACTCGAACAGTGGGTCGACAACTTTGTCACGCCATTGGATTGAACGGTTTGACGCAGTCACAGAACCATATGTTTCGAATTGTGTACATGCAGGCAACAAATAGCAGCCATCTGTACGGTCATGCAAAACCGCTGACACAGTTGGATATGGGTCAATGACAACCAGCATATCAAGCTGTTCCATCGCCGTTTTCATTTCCTTCATCCGTGTTTGCGAGTTCGGAGCATGACCCCAAAGAACCATCGCACGCACCTTATCAGGGTTATCCATGTTGGCTGGATCTTCTAGAATACCATCGATCCAACGTGACACTGGAATACCAGTTAGGTTCATAAGGTTCTTATCTTTGCCATCCGCATTTTTGACAGTTGCGAATTGACCTTTTAGCCAATCAAGGTCTTCGTTCCAAACACGTGACCAATGCGCCCATGCACCCGCTGATAGACCATAATAGCCCGGCAATGTGTGCGATAGAACGCCAAGGTCAGTTGCGCCTTGAACGTTGTCGTGACCGCGGAAAATGTTGGTACCACCACCGGTCGTGCCCATGTTCCCCAACGCAAGTTGAAGCACACAGTATGCACGTGTGTTGTTGTTACCATTGGTGTGCTGGGTACCACCCATACACCAAATCACTGTCCCGGGACGGTTGTTTGCCAATGTGCGTGCAACACGCTCAAGTTGGCGACCGGGTGTACCAGTGACACGTTCCACTTCCTCTGGTGTCCATTTGGCCACTTCTTCACGGATTTGATCCATACCCCAAACGCGTGTGCGAATGAATTCTTTGTCTTCCCATCCGTTTTCAAAGATATGCCACAAGATACCCCAAACCAATGCAACATCGGTACCGGGACGGAAACGGACATATTCATCCGCATGCGCCGCAGTCCGCGTAAAGCGTGGATCACAAACGATCAGTGGTGCGTTGTTCTGTTCCTTTGCTTTCATCACGTGAAGCAATGAGACAGGGTGCGCCTCGGCAGGGTTACCACCGATGATGAAGATCGCCTTAGAATTGTGGATATCGTTGTAGCTGTTTGTCATGGCGCCGTAGCCCCACGTATTGGCCACACCCGCAACCGTTGTTGAGTGACAAATACGCGCCTGGTGATCGACGTTATTTGTACCCCAATATGCTGCGAATTTACGGAACAAGTAGGCTTGTTCGTTATTATGCTTTGCAGAGCCCAGCCAATAGACTGAATCTGGTCCGCTTTCTTGCCGGATTTGCATCATGCCGCCGCCGATTTCATCAATCGCCTGTTCCCAGCTAATGCGTTTCCATTCACCGCCCTCTTTTTTCATAGGGTATTTTAAGCGGCGTTCGCCATGCGCGTGTTCACGCACGGCTGCACCTTTGGCGCAATGCGCACCAAGGTTAAATGGGCTGTCCCATCCAGGCTCTTGGCCTGTCCAGACACCGTCTTGCACTTCGGCAATGACAGTACAGCCAACTGAGCAGTGTGTGCAGACTGACTTGACAGTTTCTACAGCGGCATTCGCAGCCGTTGCAGCCGTGGCTTGTGTCACAGTTCCCCCAGTCGCAGCGATCGCGGTTAAACCGCCAATCGCCAAACCAGACCCGCGTAAAAATGCGCGGCGATCAACCGTGGTTTGGGCCACATCTGTCAGGATACTTGTCCGCTGGGGGCGTCTCGCAACCCCATTGGTCTTTTTCCTTAGCATTGTTTCCTCCCATCCGGGTTTCCCCGAAAGATTACGAAAAACCACAAGCAGTCGGGCGTCACGCAACCAGTCGCTTATGGCGGCTTCTCGACCCGATTAGAACCGGAGCGAGTCTAGGTAAGCACGTGTGTGCACAGTGTCCTGCATGACGGATGACGACAAATCAGGCTCCTGCGCTTGTGCGGTTGTTGCTGATGTTGCCATTGCGACCGCGGCAAGCGGTGCGCCGGTTCCAGCCAGCTTTAGAAAATCCCGCCGAGATTTCTCGAGCTCGGTTTTCTGTGTCATGAGAGTCCTCCTCTCTTGCGGTTAAGATGGCCGAGGCCATCGGGATTTGCGGATTACTCCGCGCTCATTCGGAAAGCTTCGGCTTCGATCTCCATGAACAATCGGCCCAATGTGCCGACGCTTGCATAGAAAACAGAGGCTTTGGCGCCTTCCAAATCCGTGAAAAAGTGTTTTGCCCATGGATTGATGTGGGTATTAAAGAATGCTTTTTGTGTGTTCAGATCCTTGGCATCGCCAAAGCGACCCACGATCATGGCACCCATCATTTCCATCAGGCTTGCGATATTGTCTTCTGGTTCATAAACGTTTTCAGCACGCGACAACCCCAAATTGATCATGTCGCGGCGCAGTTTGGCCAAGGGCTTTTCATTTAAGAAGCCCGTTAAATAGTAACTGGCATAAGGCAATAATTCACCACGGCCCAAGCCGATGAACAATTTGTTGAATTCCTTATCAACTGATTTTGGTTTCGACACTCTGGCAACCCGCGCCAACATGGTCACGGCTTTGCCAATTTCACTGTCGTCCCCAGTCAGACCCGCAACCTGCGACAGCAGCATGTCGTCGGCTGGACGTGCCAATAACAATCCCAAGAAATTGTATAAATCAGCGCGTTGCTTGTCTTCGGGTGCGATTGCGATTTCTTCCATGACACTCATTTTCAATTTCCGTGGGTTAAGGTTGGTTCAGGGGCCGCATCAGCAAACTGAAACGTCATCTTGCGCAGTTTCGGTCCTGGTTCGTGATGCAGATCATCCGCGGGATATTCGGGCTGAGCATGGACATCGTCTGCGACAACGGCGGGTTCAATTTCTTCTTCGTTCAGTTCGATTTCGGGCGCTTCGTCCAAGGCTTCAATTGCCTCTTCCTCATCACCCTCTACCGCTTTACGCGCAGCCTCTTCTGCCTGTCGCGCCATTTCTTGGACATGGGCCAACATGCCTTTGCCGACTTGGTAAGTGGTTTCAACAACCCCTGCGCCCACGGCGGCATCGGTGAAGTCCTCGCCGTAATCCAACAAACCGTCCACATTTGCGAGGATTGGGTTTGAAGTCCAAAGCTTGCGCAACGCAACCTTTTTAATCCGATCTGGCACGGCATCTTTCAAAAACGCCGCGAAATCATCACCAGGTTTCAAAGTTGCCGGATCAGGAAGCCCCAGTTCTTCAAGAATTTCTTCGTCTGTTTTCGCTTCTAACTCTGCAGCGGTTTCGGAACGCGCGCGAACTTGCACCTCTGCGGCGTCTTTTGCTTCTTCTGCTGCCACGGCAGCTTTACGGCGGCTCCAGAAATCGCTCATGACAGACGCTCTTTCTTGATCCGGGATGGGGCGCGGTAAACATCACCCGTCTGTGCAATCCGCACGTCACCAATCCCATCCTCGCTTAGGTCCACACGTTTCTTGTCCCGCTTGCGTTTGATAAAGGTTTCCTCAACGTGGTGTGCTTTCACGAAATCGCGCACCCACGCGACCACGCCCTCTGGCATCTTCACCTTTTCGACGATCTCTTCGCCACTGTCTGCGTAATCCTGCGCCTCGTAGGCGGATGCGGTGGCAAGGATCACGTCAAACGGGGGTGTATTGTCAGGGTTATCGCGCATCACCACGTAGATCGATGGGACCTGCGCCGAGATCGCGACCATGTAACTTTCGGTATCAGCGCCATGGAGTTCAAGCGGAACTGTCGCAGCGTGGTACTCGATCACTTCTCCATCTCGACGCAGGATCTGCGCCTTCGCTTCGCTCGCAGCAACAAGGATGCCGCTGACACGCCAAGACCACTTCGCCCAGCGCGTGGCACCGGGTGTCCGACGAATGACAACGCCAAGTGGCATCGAAACATAACGCTTAGGGTTGTAATACAACTCCACCTCTCCTTTGCACCGATGTCAGCATACCACTGCGCACCAACCAAAGAGGTTTTCACCACACTCCTCAATTTTTTTTCTAAATTGGACAATTTGAATGACTAAAAGCATC
>JAKMGV010000322.1 GCA_022424725.1 Paracoccaceae bacterium | reverse complement strand
GGCCTCCGATGTGATGTTGGCAAGTGTTTTGATTGCGTTCATTGCGCGTCCACTGTCAATGGCGTCACGCGCCAATTCAACGCCCGTTTTCAGGTCGCTAGCCTTATCTGCAACAACCAGTGCTGCGGCCGCATTGAACAGCACAGCATCACGATAGGCTGATGCTTCCCCCTCCATCAAGGTGCGTAAGGCAACGGCGTTTTCTTCGGGTGTGCCACCCATGATCGCACTTAGGGGATGAACGGGCAGGCCCGCATCCTCTGGGTGAATTTGACGTCCTTTGATTTCACCGTTTTCCAATACAGCAACTTCGGTTGTGCCTGTGATGGTGATTTCATCGGTGCCGTCTGATCCGTGCACCAACCAGGCCTTTTCTGCCCCCAATTCGCGTAGTGTTTCGGCCATTGGGAAAATCAAATCAGGCGCAAAGGCACCAGTAAGTTGCCGTTTTACACCCGCTGGGTTTGTAAGCGGCCCAAGGATGTTGAAAATTGTTTTGCATCCCAGTTCCTGACGCACGGGCATCACGTATTTTACCGCGGGGTGATGCATTGGGGCCATCATGAAACCAATACCCGCCTCGGCAATCGCGCGTTCAACGATATCAGCCCCCACCATAACGTTCACGCCCATTTGCCCTAGCGCATCTGCCGCCCCAGATTTCGAACTTAGGTTGCGGTTTCCGTGTTTGGCCACAGGAATACCCGCACCCGCCACGACAAACGCGGTTGCAGTTGAAATGTTCAGCGTGCCAACACCGTCACCGCCCGTTCCGACGATATCCATTGCATCCTCTGGTGCGGATACAGCGATACATTTGGCCCGCATCACCGCAGCGGCCGCCGCATATTCCGCAACGGATTCACCGCGTGCGCGCATCGCCATCAACAAACCACCCATTTGTGACTGTGTGGCGTCGCCGTTGAACAACAATTCAAACGCTTGTTCCGCTTGGGTGCGGCTCAGCGGCCCTTCGGAGGCCGCGTAAATTAAGGGCTTCATCAAATCGCTCATGCGGGCACCTTCATCATATTTACAAAGTTTTGCAGCAGGGCGTGACCATGCTCGGATCGGATGGATTCTGGATGAAACTGAACCCCTTGGATCGGCAGATCACGGTGTTCCAATCCCATGATTGTTCCATCCTCTAACCATGCTGTCACATTCAGGCAGTCAGGTAAGGTTTCACGCTCAACAATCAATGAATGATAGCGTGTCGCCTCAAACGGTGTTGGCAGGCCTTTAAACAATCCCTGATCGTTGTGATGCATCGTGCCCATTTTCCCGTGCACAATTTCATGACAACGCACGACAGTTCCACCAAAGGCCTGACCGATCGTTTGATGCCCCAAACACACACCCATCAACGGGGTTTTCGTTTCTGCGGCGGCCTGTGTCAGCGCCAAACAAATGCCCGCCTGATCTGGGTCACAAGGACCAGGGGACAATAGAATGCCCGCAGGGTTCATGGCCATTGCCTCTTGGACGTCAATCGCATCATTGCGGCGCACTACAATTTCTGTTCCCAACTCGCTCAAATAGTGGACAAGGTTGTATGTAAAGCTGTCATAGTTATCGATAAGCAGCAGCATCAGAACTTTTTCCTAAACTTCGCATTCTGGGCTAGCCCAGATCGCATGGGTCGCGCTATACATGTTCAGGGATCTGACCCATCGTCAAGAGGCGAAGGGAAAGAAAGAGCGGTGAATTAAAATATCCATGGAGTTAACAACGTGGGACTTGGTTTTTTAGGCGGTTTTATTCGGGGACTTATTGTCGGCGGGTTCGCATTGGCATGCGTTTCACTGTATTTGGGAAACACATCTGCGCCGATCCCAGAACGTACAGAGGTTGAGGTTCCTGCAGGATCTGAATTCACGCTAAAACGTGAAGATACCGCTGTTCAACGCCCAAAACCCATAGAACAAACAACCACTGCGCCCGCGCCCGAGGTGACAGCGCCAAGTGTTGAAACATCTCTAAACGATGCGGCAGGTGTGACTGATGCGCCGATGGTTCCCGAAACGGGGTTGGTTGATACAACTGCACCAACATCACCCGAAACGGGTTTGGCCGCACCCGCAGCACCAGAGCGTCCGCGCCTGCCAACAATCACTAACGCGCTACCATCCCGCCCCCAAACTAAAGCACAAAGTGCGGCGCCGACGCAGCCCAAGATCGAACGCGGCGATGCGGGCGCAACATTGGCCCCCAGTTT
>JAKMGV010000111.1 GCA_022424725.1 Paracoccaceae bacterium | reverse complement strand
GAGTAGTGTTCTTAGGCAACATGGGAGAGAAAAATGAAAAAACTAATCACAACGTTGCTTGGAACATCGCTTTTGGCGACCTCTGCATTGGCTGCAGATGTGAAAATTGGCTTTGTTACAACGCTAACAACACCTGCCGCAGTCATCGGCAAAGACATGCAAAACGCCGTGAATTTGGCAATGGAACATCTTGGAGGGAAAGCCGGCGCGCATAACCTTGAGGTGATTTTTGGCGATGATGGTTTCGCACCCGACACTGGTAAGCAAGTGACCGACCGTCTGGTCAAACAGGATAAAGTGGATTTTGTGGCTGGATATATCTGGAGTCACGTTTTGCTGGCCTCGCGTAAGTCAGCGCTTGATGCTGGTAAGATTTTGATTTCATCGAACGCGGGTCCATCGCAGATGGCGGGTAAACTATGCCACGAAAACTTTTTCTCGGCATCTTGGCAAAACGACCAAACGCCAATGGCTATGGGTGAAGTTTTGAATAAGGCAGGTGTAAAGTCACTTTACATCATGGCACCAAACTACGCCGCGGGCAAAGACATGGTCGCAGGTGTTGAGCGCACCTTTAAGGGCGAGATCGTTGGTAAAGACCTAACAAAATGGGGCGCAGACGCGCAGCTTGATTTTTCTGCAGAACTTGCCAAGGCTAAAGCCTCTGGCGCAGATGGCATCTTTGTCTTTTATCCGGGTGCTGCGGCGGGTGCATTCACCAAGCAATATCACCAAGCAGGTTTGAAAGATAACCTACCGCTTTATTCTGTGTTCACAGTTGACGGTATTTCATTGCCGAAACTTCAGGCAGCAAACTTTTCTGGAATTGTTGGATCAAAAGTGACCCAAGAATGGGACCCATCATTGGACAACGCTGCAAACCAAAAGTTTGTTTCAGATTTCAAGGCGAAATACGGAACTTACCCATCGTTTTATGCCGCACAATCCTATGACACTATTCGGATGATCGCGGCCGCTGTTGAAAAAGTAGATGGCGACATGTCGGATATGGATGGTATCCGCACGGCATTGAAATCTGCGGATTTTGCTTCGGTTCGCGGGTCTTACAGTTATGGATCAAACAACTTCCCAGTGCAGAATTTCTATTTGCGCGAGGTTGTTGTTGATGGGGACGGAAATTGGACCACCCAAGTGGTCGACACAGTCCTAACCAATCACGTGGATCCGCACGCAGCAGACTGTAAAATGAAATAAAAGTATGCGGGGCAAACGCCCCGCAAACATCTTCTTTCACACCTGAAAATATGAGGATTATGTGGATTACACATTGTTCGTCATCCAATTGCTGAACGGGCTTCAGCTGGGGATATTGTTATTTTTGGTCGCATCGGGGCTTACGCTGGTTTTTGGAATTTTGGATTTCGTAAATCTAGCGCATGGTTCCGTTTATATGTTGGGGGCATTTATCTGCGCCTCTTTGACATTTGCACTGGGAAATTTTGTTTATGCGCTTCTAATCTCTTTGCCCATTGTGGCGGTGATTGGATACGGGTTTGAGCGCCTGATTGCGCGACCGCTTTATGAACGCGATCACTTGGATCACGTTTTAGGGACCTTTGGCGCCATTTTGGTCATCGATACACTCGCACATATGATCTGGGGACCCGCAGGAATAGCAATTCCCCTTCCCGCCGCATTGGATGGACAAACTCAACTTGCGCCAGATATTATTGTGCCGACATTTCGCCTAGCTATAATTACCGCAGGATTGATTGCCGCTGCCGGACTATATTGGCTGGTCAATCATACGCGTACAGGAATGCTGATCCGCGCGGGCGCATCAAATCGAACAATGGTCACGGCGCTTGGGGTCGATATCCAAGCACTTTTTTCATTTGTATTCGCCATTGGCGCGGCCTTGGCTGGTCTAGCTGGTATGCTGATCGCCCCGATCACCGAAGCCTCGTTAGGAATGGGAAATAACATTATCATCACGGCTTTCGTTGTGATCATTGTGGGCGGAATTGGATCAATGAAAGGAGCATTTCTGGCCGCGCTCTTAATCGGAATGATCGACACTTTGGGACGTGCGTTTTTGGATGATATTTTTAAATTATTCATGTCCAGTTCCGCGGCGGAAAACTCTGCACCTGCGATTTCGTCGATGTCGATCTATCTGATCATGGCATCGATTTTGTTCTTTCGCCCACAGGGTTTATTCCCGCCAAAGCTGAGATGAGGATCGCTATGCAAAAAAAGGTTTTCGTTCAGGGTCTGATCCTTGCGGCGGTTTTGATTGTACCGCTGCTGCTGAACTATATGGGGCATCCGTTTTACTTGGATTTGGCGACACGGTTGTGCATTTTGGCAATCGCCGCAGTGGGCTTGAACCTTATTCTAGGATATGGCGGCATGATTTCCTTTGGTCATGCAGCATACTTGGGTCTCGGAGCATATGCGGTGGGCATACCAGCGCATCATTGGCTTTATGGCGGAATGGACGCGATTGCGACAACCAATGGGTTCGTTCAATTTGGACTGGCGCTGTTGGTTTCTGGTATTTTTGCACTGTTGACTGGACTCGTCTGTTTAAAGGTCAAGGGTGTCTATTTCATCATGATCACGATGGCCTTTGCGCAAATGGTGTATTACCTGTTCATATCTATCGCTGAATACGGCGGGGACGATGGGTTGGTCATTGATACACGCTCTGAATTTCCATTGGTCAATTTCGATGATGCAACGCAATTATTCACAATATGCGCAGTATCGCTGTTTTTCGTGATGTGGCTGGTATGGCGCATTTCCAAGTCACAATTTGGAATGGTTTTGGCAGGCATAAAGGGAAATGAGCAGCGCATGATTGCAATGGGATATAATACCTTTGCCTATAAATTGGCGGCTTATGTGATTTCTGGCATGATCTGTGGATTTTCTGGTGCACTTCTCGGCAATTTTACAACATTTATCTCACCCGAAATGATCGACTGGGCGCGCTCTGGGGAATTGATGTTTATGGTTATTTTGGGCGGTGTTGCCACAACATTTGGACCACTGTTGGGTGCGATTACCTTCATCATTTTGGAAGAGGTGCTTTCAACCATTACAATTTACTGGCACCTGCCATTCGGCCTTCTGCTTATTGGCGTAGTTATGTTTGTGAAGGGTGGTCTTTCTGCACTGATACCCAAAGCGGGGGATAAAGAATGACCGCGTTATTAACTGTCAGTCAGCTGAATAAATCCTACGGTGGTGTGCGCGCGACTGATGATCTAAATTTGGAGGTGATGACGGGCGAATTACACGCGGTGATTGGACCAAATGGAGCGGGGAAAACAACGCTTATTTCACAACTGAGTGGAAATGTATTCCCAGACAGCGGAACCATTTCATTTGATGGGATTGATATCACACACATGGTGGAACACGCGCGCCCACATTTGGGGATCGCGCGGACATATCAAATTACATCGCTCATCAATTCGATGAGCGTCATTGAAAACCTGCAGTTGGCTATTCAGGCAAAGCAGGGCCATTCGTTTAAATTTTGGAAACCCTATGCCGACAACAAGGACGTGCGTACAGCCGCACATGAATACGCGGCACGCGTCGATTTAGGCAGCCGTGCAGAGATGCAAGTGGCAAACCTGAGCCACGGAGAGCAAAGACGCCTAGAAGTGGCGATGGCACTTGCAAGTGATGCAAGACTACTGCTGTTGGATGAACCACTTGCAGGGCTGGGTCCCGAAGAGGCAAGTGACATGATCTCCCTTTTGGAAACATTGAAGGGGCAACAAACGATCGTCTTAATCGAACACGACATGGACGCTGTTTTCACATTGGCGGATCGCATATCAGTTATGGTTTATGGTCACATCATAGCAACTGGCGACCCCTATCACATTCGCCAAAACCAAGACGTGCAACACGCCTATTTGGGAGAGGATTGATATGCTGACTCTTTCGAATGTTGTCACACACTATGGTCATAGTCAGGTGTTGAACGGCATAAATCTGACGATAAATCAGGGGCAAGTGGCGACCCTTCTTGGCCGAAATGGTATGGGAAAGACCACTACGATAAATTCAATAATGGGGATTTTACCCAAAACAAGCGGTAAGATTGAATTTGACGGTCAAAATACAATCCGATGGCCCAGCCACCGGGTGGCAAAACTTGGCCTTGGGTTGGTGCCTGAAGGTCGACAAATTTTCCCAAATTTAAATGTGCATGAAAACCTGATTGCAACTGCGCGGCAACATGCCCAGCGTGGCCAAATATGGGATGCCGAACGTGTTTATGCTCTATTCCCCGAGTTGGCTGCCAGAAAAGCAAGTATGGGAAATCTGCTATCAGGTGGGGAGCAACAAATGCTTGCCATCGCCCGCGCGTTGATGACCAATCCCAAATTGCTCATTTTGGATGAAGCGACTGAAGGGTTGGCCCCCTTGATCCGCAAAAAAATTTGGGACTCGCTTGAACTGATTAAGGCAGATGGAATGTCGATTTTGATCGTCGACAAAAACCTGAAAGACCTTTTGCAAATCGCAGATCAACACAACATCATTCACAAGGGGGCTGTCGTGTGGAGTGGCAGTTCATCCGACTTGGAAGAGGCAAGCGATATTCGCTCACAATACCTTGGCGTCTAAAAGGCTAAAATCGGGACGCCAAGGTCAAATGTCAAAACGGATCGTCTTTCTGCGCAGTTAACCAGGATCCGCAACAAAGCCCAATGCTTCGATCGCGGCAATGGCGCAGGCTTCATCTGCATCAGATGTGTCGCCAGTAATCCCAACGGCCCCCAAAAGTTGGCCATCTGATTTGATCAATACACCACCAGGCACGGGGACAAGAGAACCATTCGCCAAACTGTTCATGGATTGGATGAAGTATGGTTGTTCCTGCGCGCGGTTGAACAATGCACGCGATCCAATTCCCATGCTGATCGCGCCACGCGCTTTACCCTGAGCAATTTCTGGACGCAGATTGCTTGCACCATCTTCTCGTGAAAGTGCAATAAGCACACCCGCATTATCAAGAACGGCAACAGTAAGCGGATTCAACCCGTTTTCCTTTCGCCAGTTTAGCGCAAATTCGATGATTGACTGCGCCGTGTATAAATTTAATGTGCCCATCGTTTCACCTCGCATAACCCTATATAATTATGGTGTCTGAACCCACTAGCTAGTTGCACCTTGCGAAAAAGAAATACCATGTCTCATAATTGGCGACACGAGTGACAAAACCGTTTCACCTATTGCCATCCGATTTTTGCACCTGCAGCGATCAAACGTGGCGCATTGTTCAACGCATCACGCGCGAACCCTGCCGCACTTTTGTATTTCGCCATGAAATCGTTGCGCTCTTCTTCCGACACGACATCGTCGATGTTCTCGAAATTTCCGCCACACCGATCGTTCACCATGTTAAGCAAACCAAATGGCCCTGCATCGCGATTGCGTAAAACAAGGGCAGAGATCGGATCGCGCAATTCGGCATTATATGCCGCCAGTGCATCTGGGTTCACACCAAATTCCAAAAATTTCGCACCCATTGTACGCGCGTCGATAATAGCTTGGCTCGCGCCATTTGACCCGGTTGGATACATGGCATGGGCTGCATCCCCTAGTAGCGCAACTGGGCCATCAACCCAACTCGGTATTGGATCACGATCAATCATAGGATTTTCATACGCGACATCTGAACCCCGAATTAATGCAGGGACATCCAACCAATCATACTTCCAGTCTTCAAAATGCTGAATGAAGTCATCCACAGATGTTTGTCGATACCATCCCATATTTTGATAGGCATCTGGATCATCATGTGTGACTTCTGCGATCCAGTTGATCAACGATAATCCTGTTTCCGGATCAGGATGTGAAATTGGGTAAATCACCATTCGATGCGCATGCGTCCCAAGCCCCATAAAAGAGGATCCCGTGCGTACAGGTTTCGCCCAGGATGTTCCACGCCACATCAATACCCCACCCCAATGGATCGGCGGTTGATCTGGATACATCTGCGCACGTATGGCGGAATGAATGCCGTCTGCCGCGATCACCAAATCCGCTGTTTCTGTAACTGTGCCAGTTGTGGTTTCAAAGGTAACGCTTGCCCTGCCGTCTTCTTCAAT
>JAKMGV010000321.1 GCA_022424725.1 Paracoccaceae bacterium | reverse complement strand
CGCGTTTGGGATGCGATGTGTGAATGGATAATATGGCTAAGAAAATGCTTATCGACGCCACCCACGCCGAGGAAACGCGCGTGGTTGTGGTTGACGGAAACAAGGTTGAGGAATTTGACTTTGAATCCGAAAACAAACGCCAAATCGCTGGCAATATCTATCTTGCAAAAGTAACACGGGTCGAACCGTCGCTTCAGGCGGCCTTCGTGGATTATGGTGGAAACCGTCATGGATTCTTGGCGTTTTCTGAAATCCATCCTGATTACTATCAGATCCCAGTAGCGGATCGTGAAGCTCTGATGGAAGAGGAACGTGCATTGGCAGAAGCGGATGCACGCGCCGAAGAAGAGGATGAGGCGCCCAAAAAACGCCGTCGTCGCGGCCCCCGTCGTCGCAATAATAAACCTGCTGAGGCCGTGACTGAGACAGAAGTTGATGGAATGGAAACCATCGATTTGGATGCATCTAATGAGAGTGACGAAAACGATGCACCTATGGCGGCACCCATCGTTGAAGACGAACCACTGATTGTCACACAAGAGGTTGATACACCAGAAGAAGCTGCGGATACCGAAACGGCAGAAGAAGACGCGCCTTTGGCTGAAACAGAGTCTGACGCGCCATCAGGTGACGCGCCTGCAGCAGACGCCACAAGCGAGGAAATCGCAGAAGAGGCATCCGCCGCTTCTGACGATGAACCTGCCGCAGCAGCAGAATCCAACGATGATGCAGAGGCCGCAGACGACAGCGAAGAGCCAATGGACGCGGATACCGCCGAGGACGATCCGGACGATGGTATTGAATCCGTATCTGACGATGACGATGCCATGGATTTACGCCCACAACGTCGGGCCCGTCCACGCCGTTACAAAATTCAAGAAGTGATCAAAGTACGCCAAATCATGTTGGTGCAGGTTGTCAAAGAAGAGCGCGGTAATAAGGGCGCGGCTCTGACCACGTATTTGTCACTTGCAGGTCGCTACTGTGTTCTGATGCCAAACACCGCGCGTGGTGGCGGGATTTCACGTAAAATCACGAATGCAGCGGATCGCAAAAAGCTAAAGGAAATCGCAACAGAAATCGACGTCCCAATGGGGGCGGGTTTGATCATCCGCACCGCAGGGGCCAAGCGCACCAAAACCGAAATCAAGCGCGATTACGAATATTTGCAGCGTTTGTGGGAACAAATCCGCGAATTGACGCTAAAATCAATCGCGCCTGCGAAAATTTACGAAGAGGGCGATTTGATCAAGCGATCAATCCGCGATCTATATAATCGCGAGATTGATGAGGTGCTGGTTGAGGGCGAACGCGGATATCGTAACGCCAAAGACTTCATGAAAATGATCATGCCAAGTCACGCGAAAAACGTAAAACATTACACTGATGCGCTGCCGCTATTCGCGCGCTATCAGGTGGAAAGTTATCTGTCATCCATGTTCAACCCTGTGGTCCAACTGAAATCAGGTGGATACTTGGTGATTGGTGTGACCGAAGCCTTGGTTGCGGTCGACGTGAACTCGGGTCGTGCGACCAAAGAGGGGTCCATCGAAGAAACCGCGCTAAAAACCAACTTAGAGGCGGCAGAAGAAGTCGCGCGTCAAATGCGTCTGCGCGATTTGGCAGGTTTGATTGTGATCGACTTCATCGACATGGATGAACGGCGCAACAACAATGCGGTTGAAAAACGCCTGAAGGATAAGTTGAAAACCGATCGTGCACGTATCCAAGTGGGCCGCATTTCAGGATTTGGCCTGTTAGAGATGAGCCGTCAGCGCCTGCGCCCAGGTATGATTGAGGCCACAACCCAGCCTTGTCCATCCTGTCATGGCACGGGTTTGATCCGGTCTGATGACAATTTGGCCCTGTCTATCCTGCGCCAGATTGAAGAAGAGGGCGTGCGCCGTCGGTCGCGTGAAGTTTTGGTAAAATGCCCCGTTGGCATTTCAAACTTTATCATGAACCAAAAACGCGATCACGTGGCCCAGATTGAGGCGCGCTATGGCCTGTCCGTGCGTGTCGAAGGTGATCCAAT
Organism: Paracoccaceae bacterium; assembly: GCA_022424725.1. Classification (GTDB taxonomy): domain Bacteria; phylum Pseudomonadota; class Alphaproteobacteria; order Rhodobacterales; family Rhodobacteraceae; genus HIMB11. The sequence goes on along the minus strand of JAKMGV010000321.1, from coordinate 192 downwards.
GTTGGTCAGCCCGGATTTCTCAATCGAGAAATTCAAAACAGCAACACGCTATGTCCCCGAGGCCGCGGAACCCGTGGTTACGGCCGATACCATCGTCATGGATGAAATTGACGAAGATATCGCAGAAGAGGATGACATCGAAACGCCCGAAAGCGAACAGGACGAAGAGCGCAAGCCAAAACGCCGTCGCCG
>JAKMGV010000320.1 GCA_022424725.1 Paracoccaceae bacterium | reverse complement strand
AGAACAACGTGCATTGGAACAGTTTCGCGTGACACTAGAGGATCTTGGTCCGGGATTGGCCGAAGTTGCGGTGCGCTGTTGCTGTTTTGAGCAGGGTTTTGAAAAAACGGAACAAATCATGGGGTGGTCGGCACGTTCGGGAAAAAAAACGTGCTGCGCATCGCGCTGCAGCGCTTGAAACGGTATTATGACAAATTGCATGGTGCAGGCGGCGGCACGATTGGCTAGGGGGTTGTAACGGCCCGTAACGGTGATAATTTAGGGTTATGAATATCACCCTAAAACAAGTTGAATATTTTATTGCCCTTGTGCGCGAACGCAACTTTGGTCGCGCCGCGGCAATGATGAATATTTCCCAGCCTGCCTTATCCGTTCAGATCAAGGAATTAGAAGATCGGCTGGGCGCACAATTGGTGGAACGACAAAGCCGTGATGTCGTTCCAACCCCTTTTGGTCGCATGATCCTTGAACATTGTTATGCCATTCAAAACGACGTGCGCGCCTTGGAAGAGGCCGCGCGTTGGCGGGGCGGGGTTACAGGGCAATTGGCCTTGGGGTTAATCCCGACGATTGCGCCCTATGTGGTGACCGATGTGATTGCTGCACTGCGTGCCTCTGATTTGAACTTAGAGTTACAAATACACGAAGGGAAAACCGAAACCCTGATCGCACAGCTGCGCAGCGGGGCGATTGATGCGGCTGTTGTCGCCTTGCCCATTCCCCTAGCTGGGTTGCATTTTGATCCACTTTTTGACGATCATTTTTTGCTGGCTGGATCACAGCGCCGCCTGATGGATGTCCCAGAACATGTTTTGCCCGATCAATTGGGGGATGCACAAATGATCCTGTTAGAGGACGGGCATTGTTTAACCGATCAGGCGCTTGAGGTCTGTGGCCGCGACAAAAACCATGCGCAAATCAATCTGGGGGCGGCGTCAATGGCGACCTTAACCCAATTGGTGGGGGCGGGTTTTGGCCTGACCTTAATGCCCGAAATCGCGGCCCCGTTCGAGCTGTCTGGGCGCGATGCGGTTCAGTTGCGCCGTTTCACTGGGGTTGAACCCAAACGTCAAATTGGGCTGTTGCGGCGCGAAACATCGCTGGATGGGGATTGGGGCGCAGATTTGTGCCGCGTTTTATCGGATGCGGGTCAGGCCGCTGTTGCGCGTGCGCGCGCTAGCTTTTAAGAATTTGCATAGCGGGTATTTCATCAGATGCCTTACAGATCTAAAAATTTGTGTTACATAGGCCGAAATAGATTAGGATAAACATTGTGCGTGATCTAAAAATCCCAGCAGAGCGTCATCCCGAAAAAGCGCATCGCCCCGATAATGAACAGCCCAAAAAACCCAGCTGGATCCGCGTAAAAGCGCCCGTCAGCGAGGGTTATAAACAAACGCGTGATATCATGCGGGCCAATAATCTGGTCACCGTCTGTGAAGAGGCAGGGTGCCCAAACGTTGGCGAATGTTGGTCACAGGGGCATGCAACCATGATGATCATGGGTGAAATTTGTACCCGCGGTTGCACGTTTTGTAATATCGCCACGGGGCGGCCCGATGACTTGGATGCGTTCGAACCGGGGCGGGTTGCGGATGCGGTTCAAAAATTGGGGCTGAACCACGTGGTTATCACATCTGTGGACCGCGATGATTTGACGGACGGTGGCGCCGAACATTTCGCGCAAACGATCCGCGCCGTGCGCCATCGCAGTCCAACTACCACCATTGAAATTCTGACACCTGATTTTTTGAAGTGTGAGGCTAGCGTGTTGGAAACCGTGGTTGCCGCGCGTCCTGATGTATTCAACCATAACCTTGAAACGGTCCCGGGTCTTTATCCCGAGGTGCGTCCAGGGGCGCGGTATTTCCATTCCCTGCGCCTGTTGCAGCGGGTCAAGGAAATGGATCCATCTATGTTCACAAAATCGGGAATTATGGTGGGTCTGGGCGAAGATCGACAATCGGTTTTGCAGGTGATGGATGACATGCGGTCTGCGGATATTGATTTCCTAACGATTGGTCAGTACCTGCAACCAACCCCAAAACATCACCACGTTGATCGTTTTGTCACGCCAGAGGAATTCAAATCCTATGAAACCGCAGCCTTTGGCAAAGGGTTCTTGATGGTTTCGGCAACCCCACTGACGCGATCATCCTATCATGCAGGGGATGATTTTGCCCAATTACGTGCCGCGCGTCAGAAAAAATTGGGCTTGGCCTAGCATTCTGGCCT
>JAKMGV010000319.1 GCA_022424725.1 Paracoccaceae bacterium | reverse complement strand
ACCTTATTCAAAAGCTGATCCGCGATATCGACGCCTTTTTCCATGATGATGTGATTGTAGAAGGCGCATTGATCGCTGCGGAATAAACGCCCCTTGCACCTCATTGGTTCGCACCCTACCTTAGCACTATTCTGACCAATGAGGCGCATTATGTTTATCACTCCATCCCCTGTTTTTGACGCATCTGTTTCTGGTGGTGCGGACAACCTTGGCAATTTGCCAGAATGGGACCTGAACGATTTGTATCAGGGAACAGATGATCCCAAAATTGACCACGATTTGGCATGGTTGGAAAGTGAATGCGCGGCATTTGCCGCCGATTATGAGGGCAAATTGGCGGAGCTGAATGCCGATGACATGCTAACCTGCATTCAGCGCAATGAAAAAATTTCAACGGTTGCGGGCCGCATCATGTCCTTTGCAGGATTGCGGTATTATCAGCTGACAACAGACGGCGTACGGACCAAATTTTTGTCCGATGCGCAGGAAAAGATTACCGTATTCACAACGCCGTTGGTATTTTTCACACTAGAATTGAACCGCCTGTCAGAAAATGTATTAACAACATTATTTGATGCAAACGCCGACCTTGCACGCTATCGCCCTGCCATTCGCCGTATTCGTGCTTTGGAACCCTATCAACTCTCTGATGAATTGGAAAAATTCCTACATGATTTGGGCGCTGTTGGGGACGCCTGGGAAAAACTGTTTGATGAAACAATCGCGGGCCTGACATTTGATATCGAAGGCCAAGATTTGAACATCGAAGCCACGCTGAACCTTTTGACCGAACAGGATCGCAGCAAACGCGAAATGGCCGCACGTGAATTGGCGCGTGTCTTTGGTGAAAACATCCGTACATTTGCACGCGTTCACAATACGCAGGCCAAGGAAAAGGACATCATTGATCGCTGGCGTGGCATGCCAACCCCGCAAACAGGGCGCCACCTGTCCAATGATGTCGAGGCCGAAGTGGTCGAAGCGCTGCGCAATGCGGTCGTGGCCGCCTACCCAAAGCTGAGCCATCGGTATTATGAATTGAAACGTAAATGGCTGGGCCTTGATAAAATGCAAGTCTGGGATCGCAATGCGCCCCTACCCATGGAAAGCGATCGCATCGTGGATTGGGATGAAGCCCGTGAAACCGTGATGAGCGCATATGGCGCATTCGACCCGCGCATGGCCGATTTGGCCCAGCCGTTTTTTGACAAAGGGTGGATTGATGCACCCGTAAAACCTGGGAAAGCACCAGGTGCATTTGCGCACCCCACCGTCACCGATGCGCATCCCTACATCATGTTGAACTATTTGGGCAAACCGCGTGATGTGATGACATTGGCCCATGAATTGGGCCATGGCGTGCATCAGGTCTTGGCCGCCGATCAGGGTGAAATGCTGTCTTCTACCCCGTTGACATTGGCGGAAACGGCCTCGGTCTTTGGCGAAATGCTGACGTTCCGCACCATGTTGGACAAGGCAAAAGATAAAAAAGAACGCAAGGTGATGTTGGCGGGTAAGGTTGAGGATATGATCAACACCGTTGTGCGTCAGATCGCGTTCTATGATTTCGAATGCAAGTTGCATGATGCGCGCAAATCGGGCGAATTGACCCCCGATGATATCAACGCATTGTGGATGTCGGTGCAGGGCGAAAGCCTGGGTCCAGCATTTGAATTCATGGAAGGGTATGAAACTTTCTGGGCCTATATCCCACACTTTGTCCATTCGCCTTTCTATGTCTATGCATACGCCTTTGGGGATGGATTGGTAAACGCGCTTTATGCGGTGTATCAGGATCAACCAGAGGGGTTCCAAGACAAATATTTCGACATGCTAAGCGCAGGCGGGTCCATGCATCACAGCGATCTATTAGCGCCCTTTGGGCTTGATGCAGCTGATCCGAAATTCTGGGACAAAGGCTTGTCCATGATCTCGGACATGATCGACGAACTTGAGGCGATGGAAGCATAGTTTCGTGAAAAAACCCTCTTTCCATTGACTTTCGCACGATTCAGACAAAATCCCTGTGTATGGGGGTTTTGTCCATGTGGAAACAACTAGCGGTATTATTCTTAATGACACTTGCAACGCAGGTCGCGAGCTTTGAATTTGAAAGCATTGATGGCGGCAAAATTGACCTATCTGAATTTCAAGGGAAGCCCGTTCTTATCGTGAACACAGCCAGCCGCTGTGGATTTACAGGCCAACTTGAGGGCATGCAAAAACTGCATGAAAC
>JAKMGV010000110.1 GCA_022424725.1 Paracoccaceae bacterium | reverse complement strand
CGTGTACGAACAGTGTTAACACTTTTACATCGTCGAATTCTTTATCAAACCCCACGTTGCGATCATACCAATCCCAAGCAGCCTGTGATCCAATTTCTGCGTTTGGAGATAGGAACGGAAGTTCCACGCCACGAACAATTTCAAATGGACCGGGTGTATATGCCATTACGTGATATGCGATATCGGCCACACCGTCGCGCACAACATCATATTGCGCGGGTGGTGGTGCGATAGGCGCAGGATCAACCGCCAATTTTAACGTGCCACCTGATGCATCAGAAAGCGCAGCAGCCCAATTTTTTAGGGCGTGTGAATTCATGTGGTGTTGTGCAGGAAGCCAATTTGAAACTCTTAGTCGGCTGGTGGCCGCACTTGCAAGATTTGGCATGATCGCACCCGCCGCAGCAGTGGCAGCCGTTGCTTTGATGAATGATCTTCTGTCCATGTTACATTTCCCTGTCATGTAATTGTTATGCGATATAACGTAATCAATTGCCGTTAAATTGCAAAGGTTTTTTACTTTCTACTCTTTGCCCATGAAACACGACCCTTATCCATTACGCCTAAGCCTTGTGAATGCATGTGCAATGCCGCCTGTTCCGATCGTTGAGGTGAGCATCCAAAACACCTGACGCCCAAACTTGTAACACGTCATGTGGCATGCCATAGAGCAATGACCGTTTCTAAGGAGATCAGATCGATGCAGATTTTTTCAACCGTGCGTGAATTGCGTTTTGGTGACTGCGATATTTCGGGAACGGCCTATTTCCCTGCTTATCTGAATATTTTAAACGGAGTGAATGAAGAGTTTTGGGCGCATCTTGGGTATCCATGGCATGATGTGATCGCCAAAGAACGCTGGGGAACGCCAACCGTGCATCTTTCCTGCGATTTTTCAAAACCGTCATTTTTTGGCGAAACATTGAAATTTGAACTTATTGTTACGCGCGTAGGCCGCTCGTCAGTAACATTACGCCACAAAATTTCGGTTGGAAACCAAACTAGATGGACCTGCACACAAGTTTTGGCCTCGAGCGATCTCGACAGTCATACAGCCAAACCATGGGATGACACCATGAAAAGCCTGCTAGAAACATGGCAAATTCATGCGGATGAGCAGCCGTTCTGAAGCCTTTTAGGCTGATTTCTTTCGTCGAACTAGTGGTGTACCCTAAATTTCCATGGATTAAACTTGACACAAATTAGTTGAGATTCAATGGTACCGACTGGAGGACGTCCAGCGTGAAATTGACTTTAAAAAGTGTTCAGAAACTCACTGATCAAATAAGCGAATTTAATTTCGAAACACCTGCTGATGCGTCTCATGCATGGGCCGCAGGGTCACACGTAGAATTGGAAACCTCGGCTGGATTAAGAAGTTATTCATTGATCAGATGGCCGAATGAAAACATCAACCATTTTCGATTTGCCGTTAAATGCGAACACTCTGGCGCAGGGGGAAGTCAGGCCATGCACACCTTGCGTGGCGGCGACGTGATCAACGCCAAGAACGTTCGCAATAATTTTGAATTGGTCGACCAAACATATCCAATAATCCTGCTTGCGGGCGGAATTGGCATTACGCCACTCATTTCAATGGCTGTAGAGTTGCACGAACAAGATCGCCCCTTTCAGCTACACTACGCCGTCAGAAATGCCGAAAGTGCCGCCTATGCAACAGAACTCCAACAGCTTTTTGGTGATCGGTTTCACCTATATTTGGACGATACGAACCCGATTGATCTGAACGGTTTGATCACAACGAACACCGATCACGCATTTTATATTTGCGGACCACTGGGGATGATAAACGCCGCACGTTCATTGGCGGAAAACACTAAAATCCCTGCGTCAAAAATTCATGTAGAGCTTTTTGCGAATACCGAAATCGAAAATGAAAATACCCCCTTTGAGGTAGAAATCGCATCGACGGGTCAAATCGTATCTGTTGCAGCAAACCAAACGATCATTGAAGCGCTGGAAGAGGCTGGAGTAGATGTCATGTTTGATTGTCAACGAGGCGACTGTGGAATTTGCGCAACGGATGTTATTGCGGGCGCGCCAGACCACCGTGACGTTGTCCTGAGCGAGGCAGAGCGTAACAGTAATCGTGTAATGCAAATTTGTGTAAGCCGAGCGTTAAGCGAACGCTTGGTTCTTGACTTGTAGGAATGAAAATATTGGGACATTCAGACGACATCCGCGCACTGTTTCAGGGATACCAAGTCCATCGTGATGTGTACATCAGCAATGATATATACGAATTTGAAATGAAACACTTATTCGCGAATACATGGGTATTTCTTGGACATGACAGTCAGACCCCGAATAAGGGCGATTATTACACGACCCAAATTGGCGATCAGCCTGTGATTATGGTGCGTCACACGGATGATCAGATACATGTGTTGTTAAACCGATGCCCACACAAAGGAACCAAAATTGCCATTGATCGTACGGGCAATACAGGCAAATTCTTTCGCTGCCCCTATCACGCTTGGTCATTTAAAACAGACGGATGTTTGTTGGCGATCCCCCTTAAAAAAGGGTATCAAGACACTGGGTTTGAAAACAATCAAAACACAAAAGGGATGACACCCGTTGGCGCGGTTAAGAATTATCGCGGTTTCATCTTCGCACGTCTGAACCCAGAGGGTGTCGGTTTTGAAGAGTTCTTTGGAGATAGCCTGTCGACGCTGGATAATATGGTTGATCGTGCGCCCGAAGGCAGACTTGAGGTTGCAGGTCCGCCGCTACGCTATATGCATCGCTGTAATTGGAAGATGCTTTTGGAAAATCAAACGGACACCTGTCACCCCATGGTGGCACATGAAAGTTCAGCAGGCACAGCCATTAAAATTTTTGAAGAAATGGGAAGCCCAAGCCCCCGCCCCCCTGCAATGCAGATCATCGCACCGTTCATGTCACCTTATGAATTTTTTGAAGGAATGGGCATTCGCACCTGGCCCAATGGGCATGGCCACACTGGTGTGAATATGTCCATCCACTCGGACTATGACGCAATTCCCGGATATTTTGAGGCGATGTGTGATGCCTATGGAGAGGAGAAAGCCAAAACCATCCTTGATGATAATCGCCACAATACGATCTATTTCCCCAATATTATGGCCAAGGGCCCCTTGCAGCAAATCAGGAATTTCATACCACTTGCCGCGGATAAAACATTGGTTGAAAGCTGGGTATATAGGCTTGTTGGCGCACCTGATCAGCTGATTGCAATGTCGTCCATGTATAACCGCATGATCAACGCGCCAACTTCGATTGTGGGGCATGATGATCTTGAAATGTATGAGCGTGCGCAAGAAGGCCTAAGAACAAATTCATCTGATTGGGTGAACCTGCAACGTTTGTATGGGGAAGATGAAGATTATTCCAAAGAAGCGGTGGAAAACGGCACCACGGAACGACAGATGCGCAACCAATTCGATGCCTGGGTTAAGTTCATGACATATGACATGGACAAAACAACAGCAGAGCAAACCTGATGGAAGACATGACGCAACACATTACACGCGATGACATCATTGATTTCATCTATCAAGAAGCGCGCATGCTGGACGAAGGCCGATACGATGAATGGCTTTCCCTGTGGCTGGAAAGCGGCATTTACTGGATGCCGCTGGATTACAAACAATCCGATCCAATTAACGCCACGTCCCTGCTATATGAAGATCATTTTATGCTGCGTCTGCGGGTTGAGCGATTAAATGGCGCCCGCACATTCAGTCAAAAACCCAAGTCGCGCTGCCACCATGTGCTGCAACGCCCCTTCGTGGATGTATTCGAGCCGCTAGAGGGGCGTTTTCAGACCAACACATCAGTGCATTATGTCGAAACCCGTCTGGATGAGCAAATCTTATTAGCACTGACCGTCACCCACGATTTAAAGATCGATGATGGCAAGCTGAAGATCGCGGGCAAAAAAGTTGAATTATTGAATTCTGACGCCGCCTTTGGAAATATACAGCTTTTGCCATGACTGCTCAGACCGTTTACGATGCGATACGAAACACGGCCTCTGAGTACCCAGAGCGTGCCGTGCTACATATTGTTGCGGAAACGGCTAAAACCTATGACATTCGTGCAGGTGACATAACCTATTCAAAGTTTATCGAGCGCACAGACCAACTTGCGTATGAACTGAAAAAGAATGGTTATGACGCTCGAATGCGTGTGGCTGTTTTGTTGGAAAATAGGCCAGATTTTTTCATCATCTTCGCAGCCTTAAACAAAATTGGGGCATCCATTGTCCCCATAAACCCAGACCTGCGCGCAGCCGAACTTGAATATCTATTCGATCACGCGTCACCTGCGTTGATAATCTCTACGCAGACACGACAAGCTGACCTGTCTGCTGCATCACAAAATTGCGGTTTAAATGTCCCTGTTTGTGTGTTTGGCAAAGACCCATTGCCGCCCTTACATCGGGAAGACGCCGTCGTTGCCACATGCGAAACAGGTGACGCGGTTGAGGCGGCGGTTCTTTATACATCTGGCACGACTGGCAAGCCAAAGGGTTGTGTGCTCTCAAACGCTTATTTTCTGCTTGCAGGTCGTTGGTATGCAAAATTGGGCGGCATTGCCAACCTATCGACGCAAGAAGAGCGTATGATTACACCTCTTCCGATCTTTCATATGAATGCGATGGCCTATTCATTTATGTCAATGGTCACCGTTGGTGGATGTCTTATCGCCTTGGATAGGTTTCATCCAAAAACATGGTGGAACGTTGTTTCAGAAAGTCGGGCAACATGCCTGCACTACCTTGGTGTCATGCCCACTATTCTGATGTCATTGCCTTCCAACGATCTTGAACAAAAGCATCGGGTTCGATTTGGGTTTGGCGCGGGCGTTGATCCCAAATTGCAACAAGATTTTGAAACACGCTTTGGCTTTCCGTTGATCGAGGCCTGGGCGATGACCGAAACGGGTGCGGGTGCTGTCATTTCGGCGCATACGCATGATCGCCTTATCGGACGCTCTTGCCTTGGGTCACCAGAAGGATGGGTCGACACACGCATAATTGATAATGATGGCAACGATGTTCTGCCCAACACACCGGGCGAATTATTGGTCAGGAATAACGGGAATGATCCCAAATATGGGTTTTTCACGGAATATTACAAAGATCCTGATGCAACCGCAGAGGCTTGGATAAACGATTGGTTTCACACTGGCGACATCGTTCAAAAAGACGCGGCAGGACGCATCTATTTTGTAGATCGGAAAAAGAATATTATCAGACGGTCTAGCGAAAATATTGCGGCGGTCGAGGTGGAAAGCATGCTTAATCGCCACCCCAAGATCAGGGCAGTCGCCGTTTGCGGGGTACCTGATACATTACGCGGGGACGAAGTGTTTGCTTGTATCGTTACAGACGCGCCCAAAGACGGGTTGGCCCAGAACATAGCGACATGGGCACTGGATCAAATGGCCTATTACAAGGTGCCAGGATATATCGCATTTGTAGACGCGCTACCCTTAACCACAACCCAAAAAATACAGCGTAAAGAGCTGCAAAACCTTGCGTTAAGATTGTTGGAAAGGAACGAATTTACCTCACTCATCCACCTGAAAAAAAGGCAGGTAAACACATGACGGCCCCTGCATCCTATGACGGCGTGGTTCTTTGTGCACCGTTTTCGACCCCCTACCAACGCTATTCATTGGATACGGCGCATTATTGGATTGCAACCGCTCTAAGGGGGAGTTTAAGGCTCGCAGGCGTGAACCCAAAGGACCTTGATGGGTTTTCCGTGTCGTCCTTTACCCTTTTCCCCGATACGGCCGTTGGCCTAACGCAACACCTTGGCCTTAGCCCGCGTTGGTTGGACAGTATCCCGATGGGAGGCGCATCGGCCGGCGTAGCAGTTCGAAGAGCCGCGCGCGCCATCCAATGCGGTGATGCCGATGTTGTTGCCTGCATTGCAGGGGATACAAACCACATCGACAGTTTTCGGCAGCTTCTATCCAGTTTTTCACGCTTTGCCGTCGATGCCAGCTATCCTTATGGCTACGGAGGACCAAACGCAAGTTTCGCACTGTTAACGGATCGCTACATGCATGAATTTGGCGCAACCCGAGAGGATTTTGGCAAAATCTGCATCGCGCAACGCGAAAATGCCCTGCGCAATCCAAATGCCATAATGAA
>JAKMGV010000318.1 GCA_022424725.1 Paracoccaceae bacterium | reverse complement strand
TGGACATAGGCGCATTGTGCGACACCCTGCGCCACGTCGCGGCGTCAATAGATGCATTTCCATTGGCTGGGGTAAAGGTGCGCGCGGTGCGGGTTGACCATTATGCGATCGCAGACGGAAATCCCGAACATGGGTTTATCGATATTTCCGTTCGTATCCGCGAGGGTCGTGACATACAAACCAAGCAAAATGCAGCCCAGAAAATATTTGACGCCGCCAATGAATTTGTTGCGGACGTTATGCAGAACCGTTCGCTGGCGTTGTCGCTTGAGTTGCGTGATATCGATGCGGCGCTTTCACCCAAATCTGGATCAATCCGAAAATACCTGGAGCTATAAATGTCAGATTTAACTTCGAATTTAGAAAAATTATCTGGATACCTTGAACCTTTTCAATCGACAGGTGTTTCGCACCATATCAATGGCAAAAATCTCTGGTCCAAAAGCGGTGACACATTTCAATCTGTTTCACCCGTTGATGAATCCTTTATTTGCGATGTTGCCAAAGGAGGTGCCGAAGAAATCGCATTGGCATCTAACGCCGCGAAAAACGCATTTCCTGAATGGCGTGATCTAACGGGAACCGAGCGGAAAAAAATCCTACACAAGATCGCGGATGGCATCGTTGCCCGCGCTGAAGAGATCGCATTGTGTGAAAGTTGGGACACAGGACAACCTATTCGATTTATGGCCAAGGCCGCGATCCGCGGTGCCGAGAATTTTCGGTTCTTTGCTGATCGTGCACCTGCCGCGCGCGATGGCCAAAGCCTGCCTTCCCCAACGCTTATGAATGTGACAACGCGGGTTCCAATTGGCCCTGTGGCTGTCATTACGCCATGGAATACGCCCTTTATGCTGTCCACGTGGAAAATCGCGCCCGCATTGGCAGCAGGGTGCACCGTTGTTCACAAACCCGCAGAGCTAAGCCCAGTGACAGCCAGCATTCTGATGGAGATTGCAAAGGACGCGGGTTTGCCAGATGGGGTTTGGAATTTGGTAAATGGTATTGGCGAAGAGGCAGGCAAAGCCCTATGCGAACACCCAGATATCAAGGCGATTGCATTTGTCGGCGAAAGCCGTACAGGCAGCCAAATTATGAAACAGGGTGCAGATACGTTAAAGCGCGTTCATTTTGAACTGGGCGGGAAAAACCCTGTCGTTGTGTTTGATGATGCGGATTTGGATCGGGCGTTGGATGCAGCGATATTCATGATTTATTCGTTGAATGGCGAACGTTGTACGTCATCGTCCCGTTTGTTGGTGCAAGACACAATCGCAGATGCGTTCGAGGCGAAATTAATAGAACGCGTAAATGCGATCAAAGTTGGTCATCCTCTTGATCCAGCGACCGAAGTTGGCCCACTTATTCACACCGCCCACTTTAACAAAGTTTCCTCATACTTTGATATTGCAAAGACGGATGGCGCAACAATCGCAGCGGGTGGCGCGCGCGATGGTGATGTTGGATATTTCGTGAAACCAACCCTGTTCACGAATGCAACAAACGACATGCGTATTGCACAAGAAGAAATATTTGGCCCTGTCTTAACATCCATTCGGTTCACTGATGAAGATCAAGCTTTACAGATGGCCAATGACGTGAATTATGGCTTAACGGGATATATATGGACCAATGATCTGACCCGAGCACTGCGATTTAGTGATAAGTTAGAGGCAGGTATGATTTGGGTGAATTCGGAAAACGTGCGACACCTGCCCACACCCTTTGGTGGTGTTAAGGCCAGCGGAATTGGCCGCGATGGCGGCGATTGGTCGTTTGAGTTTTATATGGAACAAAAACATATTGGATTTGCGACGGGGTCGCACACTATCCCAAAATTAGGAAAACTGTAATGCCCCTACCAGCACCCAATTTAAACCCCGATTTCAATATCGTCCGATTAAGTCATGTGGAATATAACGTACGCGATCTTGCCGCGTCACGGGCGTTTTATGTGGACACTCTTGGCCTACAAGTCACGCATGAAACAGATGATGCCATATATCTGCGCGCGATGGAGGAACGAGGCCACCATTGTATCCATCTGATTAAATCGAACACGGCATCGGTTGGCGTCTTGGGGTTTAAGGTTTGGGAAGATGCCGATCTGGACCGCCTAAGTGATTTTTTCGCGGAACGCGGGCTGCCTGTTGAATGGATCGAGAAACCGTTTTTTGGCCGTATTTTACGGTCGCGTGATCCATGGGGAATACCGCTTGAATTTTATGCCAAGATGGAACGTTTGGC
>JAKMGV010000317.1 GCA_022424725.1 Paracoccaceae bacterium | reverse complement strand
TTGCCAAGGATTTGCAGGAAAAGATCGAAGGCATGGATGCGGTGCTTGAGGCCGCGATTTCCGGCCAGCGCGATGAAATGGTCGAGGTCACAATCGACCCCTTGCGACTTGAAAGCTATAACGTCACCGCAGGCGAATTGATCAATGTTGTGCGCAACAACAACCAATTGATCGCCGCGGGCGAAGTCGACAGCGCACAGGGCACATTTGCGGTGAAAATCCCATCCAGCTTTGATGAGGTGCAGGATATTTATGACCTGCCCGTCAAAACAAATGGGGATCGTGTGATCACACTGGGCGATTTGGCGGAAATCAAACTGACCTTTGAAGATCGCGAAGGAACCGCACGTTTTGACGGCGAAACAACCGTGGCGCTGCAGGTCGTGAAACGCAAAGGTTTCAACCTGATCGACACGGCAACCGCCGTGCGCGAAATGGTCGAAGCAGAAGTTGACGCATGGCCCCAAGATTTACGCGCAGCCGTCCACATGGGCACCTCAAACGACCAAAGCCGCGTTGTGGATTCCATGGTAAGCCAGCTGGAAGGGTCGGTTTTAACCGCGATCGCATTGGTCATGATCGTTGTTTTGACATCCCTTGGAACGCGGGCCGCATTGCTGGTGGGCTTTTCCATTCCCACATCATTCTTGCTGTGTTTTGTCCTATTGGGCGTGATGGGGATCACCATTTCAAACATCGTGATGTTCGGTCTCATCCTTGCGGTGGGGATGTTGGTGGATGGGGCGATTGTTGTGGTGGAATACGCCGACAAACGCATCCAAGAGGGCAGCGGCCCGATGAGCGCCTATGTCGAAGCGGCCAAGCGCATGTTTTGGCCCATTGTTAGCTCAACGGCCACAACCCTATGTGCGTTTTTGCCCATGCTGTTCTGGCCGGGTGTTCCGGGACAATTCATGGGCATGCTTCCCGTCACGCTGATCTTTGTTCTAAGCGCATCTTTGGTGGTTGCGTTGATTTTCCTACCCATCATGGGCGGTGTATCGGGGCGTGTATCCCGCGCATTCTCCACAGGGTCGAACGCGCTTCGTGCAACGCTGCCATGGGTGGTGCGTGCGGCATTGGTGCCTGTTGCGATCTATGGTCTGTTCTTGGCGGCGATGCAGGCCTTGAACCCCAGCTATCTGTTGGGATTGGATGCGGCTGACGGCATGATGGCGACCGCCCCTGGTATCGTGATGTTCATCGCGGCGGCGGCATTTGCATCTATGGGTTTGGGCGCGGTCAAAATCGAACGTCAGGCCAAGCGCGTGACATATGGATACCGACGCACATTCTTTGGCTGGATCATCAAATTGATCGCGGGCAACCCAATCATGCCCTTAGTCAGTATTGCGGGCGTTATTGGATTTTCCATGGCCGTCTTTTCCTATTTCGGTGAAAACAATTTGGGCGTTGAATTCTTTGTGGAATCTGAACCTGAACAGGCGATCGTTTATGTAAAAGCACGCGGCAACCTATCACTGCATGAAAAAGACGAACTGGTCCGTCAAGCTGAAGAGATTGTTTTGCAGCATCCCGGTATTTCATCCGTCTTTGCCTTTGCAGGTGCGGGCGGATTAAACCAAAACACCGCAGGCGCCAGCGCGCCAAAGGATACAATCGGACAAATCCAATTGGAAACTGTTCCGTGGGAGGATCGCAAGGATCGCCCCGAATTGGACGGTGATATTGTGATTGACGAACTGTCTGCCGCGCTGCAGGAAATTCCTGGCATTCAGATCGAAGTGCTGGAGTTGGGCCGCGGCCCTGCAACGGCAAAACCCGTGCACTTGCGCCTAAAGGGCGACAATTGGGAAAATTTGCTGGCAACCACGGCGGATATGCGTGCGCTCTTTGATGAAACACAGGCCTTGACCCAGATCGAAGATACCCGCCCCCTCCCCGGTATTGATTGGCAAATTGACGTCGATGTTCAAAAGGCAGGTCGCTATGGGGCCGATGTGGCCACGGTTGGGGCAATGGTGCAATTGGTGACACGGGGGATCTTGCTTGACACCATGCGTGTTGACAGCAGCGATGAAGAGGTTGAAATCCGCGTGCGCATGCCCGAGGAACATCGCCTGCTTAGCACGCTGGATACCCTAAAGGTGCGCACAAGCGATGGTTTGGTGCCGCTGTCAAACTTTATCACGCGCAAGCCTGTTGAAAAATTGGCCGAAATCAATCGCATCGACAAAAAGCGCTATTTTGACATCAAAGCAGGCGTGGCATCGGACGCAAAACGCACTGACA
>JAKMGV010000316.1 GCA_022424725.1 Paracoccaceae bacterium | reverse complement strand
GTTATTCGTGATCGGCGATTTACGTTGCACTGGGAAAACCAACCTGCATTCGTGGAAACCTTCCCCGATTTGGTTCCAACTGAAAACCTTTATGAAAATGATGGTCAATTAATCACCTGCAGTGGCGGCAATGCGGCAACGGATATGATGCTGGCCCTGATTGAAGAGGATCATGGCAGCGAACTGGCATTGGTTGTTGCGGATATGTGTATCCACAAACGATCCAATGATCGACAGGCACCGCAACGATCCTCCCTGTCCGTCATGGTGGGAACACGCAATCCCAAGCTGCTGCATGCAATACAGTTGATGCAACAAACCGTAGAGGACCCAATGCCTCTGCTAGAGTTATGTGCAACACTTGATATTTCACGGCGTCAATTGGAGCGATTGTTCAAAAAATATACGGCACAGTCCCCAACGCAATTTTACTACACGCTAAAATTGGAACGTGCGCATGCGCTGTTGAGTGAAACGGATATGAGCATCACGCAAATTACGGCAGCAACCGGGTTTAATTCCACATCCCACTTGGCACGTCAGTTTAAATCGAAATACGGATTTGCCCCCCGCGATATGCGCAAAGGCTGGGCGAAATAACCCACTTGAAACACACCACCCTAGGTCTAACTCACCCCAACCGAACCTAGGATTTGTTATGTATTTCACCCCAACACGCGATGATGCTTTGCGCCGATTAAAAGACTTCATTCCCGCCGCTGGGATCAAATATGCCCAAGGGCGCAACTATGATCGCGGCGCGGATGCGCATAAATCCGTGTCCCAACTTTCCCCCTACATCCGCCGCCGCACGATCAGCGAGGTCGAGGTTCTAAAATCCGTGCTGGGCGCGCATAGCCCACAATCCGCAGAAAAATTTATCCAAGAGGTGTTTTGGCGCACCTATTGGAAAGGATGGTTGGAACTGCGACCATCGGTTTGGGCGAATTACCAAGGTGCACTGGCACAGGCAAAACATGATGTCATGTCCCAAGGCGGGATGCGCCAACAATGGGAGGCGGCGTGTTATGGAACAACGGGAATAGACTGTTTTGATCACTGGGCCAGAGAGCTGGTTGAAACTGGGTATTTACACAATCATGCGCGGATGTGGTTTGCCTCGATCTGGGTACATACGCTGGAATTGCCTTGGGAACTGGGTGCTGATTTTTTCATGCGACACCTGTTGGACGGGGATCCCGCCTCAAACACACTTAGCTGGCGGTGGGTATGTGGATTGCATACCGCTGGAAAAACCTACCTTGCACGCGCCGATAATATCGCAAAATTCACAGAAGGCCGGTTTCGCCCAACAGGGCTTGCATCCTATGCGCGCCCACTTGGACATCCCGATCACCCTAAACCGATGCCATTATCGATCCCAAACGCGATTGAGCCCTCGAAACGTACTGGGTTCCTTTTGCATGACGATGACTTTGATTTGACCCACCTGCTGGCCGCAGCACCCAAAAACATCCATGCGGCGGCCTATATGCCGTCCCTGACGGGCGTTAGTCCGTGGCATGTTTCAGGCGCGCTGCAAAGCTTTGTTGATGGGCTCCGCAAAGACGGCCTGATACGGTATGCGGATCGTTTACCCGACGTATCGGATACCACAACGGTTGATGATGTAATCGCGTGGGCCAAATATGCAGATTTGGAACAAATCATGGTCCCCGCCCCGACCATAGGTCCGATGCGCATAACGCTGGATAAAATAACTGCGCAATTGTCAGCCGCAGGCATCCAAACTTGTGAAATTCGCGCGCCCTATGACACGCTATGCTGGCCCAAGGCCACACATGGGTTTTTCCGTTTTAAAGAGAATATTCCAAAATTCATCGAAACACTGCGCTTAAAATGATAAAGGGCGCTCAGAAGCGCCCTTTATACATGATATAGTCAAAGATTAGTCAGGGAACGATTTCAAATATTCAATCGTCGCTGCGATGTCTTTTTCCTTTTTAAATCCAGAGAAAGACATTTTTGTACCTTTGATATAGGCCTTTGGTTTCGCAAGGAATGCGGCAAGAGTTTCGTCGTTCCAAACAACACCCTCTGCGCCCATTGCAGCCATGTTTTTCGAGTATTTGAAGTCATCCAAACCACCAATCGCACGACCAACAACACCGTTTAGCTGTGGACCAGATTTGTTTTTTGCACCTTCGCCAACTTGGTGGCAGGCTTTACATTTCTTGAATGCTTTTTCGCCCGCTTTTACCAATTCAGCGTCCAATGCAGATGCCGCTGCAG
>JAKMGV010000109.1 GCA_022424725.1 Paracoccaceae bacterium | reverse complement strand
CACCGAGTGGGTCTGTTGATTATAATTCCTGCGCCAGTTGGGCAGGGCAATGAAATGGTTTCGCTCAAAGGAGGACACCCATGCGACATTTTGATTTTTCACCCCTATATCGTGCAACCGTTGGTTTCGATCAGATCGCCGAAATGATGGACCGCGTTTTAGCCAGCGATAATACGGGGCCCAGTTATCCACCCTATAACATCGAAAAAACGGCTGACGACGCTTATCGTATTTCCGTGGCTGTTGCAGGATTCTCCGAAACGGATCTAAACGTCGAAGTGAAAGAAAACGCTTTGATCGTTGCCGCGCAAAAGCCAGAGGCAAATGAAGCGGCGACCTACCTGCATCGGGGGATCGCCACACGAGCGTTTGAACGACGCTTCCAATTGGCGGATCACGTGCGTGTCCATGGGGCAAGTTATTCTAATGGAATGCTGCACATTGATTTGGTCCGCGAACTTCCGGAGGCCTATAAACCGCGCCGGATTGAAATTACATCAGCAGTTGCACCAGAAATTGTGGATGCAAAAGTAAACTAATCCTTACTGATCGGATGCCGTTATTGCCGCAACCATTGGTCCGACTGACCAACCAACGCCCGAACGGCCCAGTTCGGGCGCATATAATTTTGAAACATTTCCATCAAAATATAATGCATTTTGAATGCCTAGTACTTCGTGGAAAAATGACGTGAATTCGTAAAAATTGACTCGTTGGTTGGAAATCACGAAATATGCGGTTTTACCGTCTGATGCCACACCGACACCGTTTCGGATGAATTTTGATGTGCTTCCTTTCAGGATGCGCGGATGAAAGATATTTTCATAAAGCAGGAGTGGACCAGATTGGGTCGCATAGGTACAGTTTGGCTTTTGGGCGAGATAGTTGTGCGTTTCAAATATGTGATAGTGTGAGTCCGTAATGCAAAAAATGCCGTTTGGCAGCATGCCGAAATTTCCAGGTCCCGCGTTTGAAACGACCCGCATCTCTTCTAGGTTGTTTTCGACATAGTGTCCGACTGGACGCAGATCGGAATGAAACATCCCTGCGTTCATGGCAAAGCGAACCTCTATGCCCTTGTTGGATAGATCTTCAACCAAATTCACAAATTGCCCATAGGGCTGACCGTTATCATCATAAAGGAAAAGCGCGATCTGATCCTGATCCACGTTCACCTGACAGGTGCTGTATGAAATATCGTTATACGTAAGGTCCGCACAATTAGAGGCCAAAACTGGAGATGCAAAAACACAAAGGCAAAGCGCCCTGATCATGTTTCGTCCAAATCGCGCAATACGTCATCTTGGGAAAACAAGCGGCGCGTTTCATCCATCCGATCAAAGGTTTCATCTAACTGAAATCTTAGATCAGGCGTGAATTTCAACGAGAGATTCTTTGAGATCGCGCGACGCAATTCAGATTTGTTTTTTGCAAGAAGGGCGATGACGTCTTGTCCACCTTGCCCACCCAACGGGCAAACATAGGCCGTTGCGATTTTCAGATCGGGTGAGGTTGTAACCTCGCCCACAGTGATTGAGATGCGGTTCAGGTCGGGATCATGAATATCGCCTCGTGCCAAAACGTCAGATAAGGTACGGCGAATTAGTTCGCCGACACGTAGTTGCCGTTGTGAAGGGCCTGGACCGTCATGAAACTTGTTTTTTCCCATAATTCTTCTCTACGCCGTTAGGTTGGCTTTGCCAAGGGGCGCCTAGCGCGTTATGTCACAGATTGAAAGAGAGGATTTCACGATGACACAACAACCTGCGATCGCAATTTTGGGTGCCTCTGGCCGGATGGGCCAAATGCTGGCACAAACCATATTGGCCAGCGATAAGGCAAAATTGGTCGCCGCAGCTGATCGCGTTGGAAGCGATTGGGTTGGTCAGGATTTGGGCGTCATGTCGGGTGGCACTGCGAATGGGATCGTTGTGTCGGATGATGTGAAAGCAGTGTTTCAGCAGGCGGATGTTGTAATTGATTTCACTTTGCCGCATGCAACTGTGCAGCATGCAAAAATTGCGGCGGAAACAGGGACCGCATTGGTCATTGGGACCACGGGAATGAATGATGATGAACTTGCCGCGATTGCGCAGGCGGGGCAATCAACGGCGATTGTTAGGGCGGGGAACATGTCACTGGGTGTGAATCTGCTTACCCAACTAACGCAAAAAGTTGCAGCAGCCCTTGGTGAGGAATTCGACATCGAAGTTGTTGAGTATCACCACAACCAAAAGGTCGACGCGCCATCCGGGACCGCGCTGATGTTGGGTGAGGCGGCCGCCGACGGGCGGGGTGTTTCCCTCAACAATGTAAAAGATTCTGGTCGTGATGGCATTACAGGTGCGCGCAAAACTGGAGATATTGGATTTGTCGCGGTACGTGGTGGGGACATTGTTGGGGAACACGATGTTTTGTTTGCAGGCCCAGGTGAACGCATTGTGTTACGCCATGTTGCAACAGATCGCGCATTGTTCGCGCGGGGCGCTGTGCGTGCTGCAATTTGGGCATCTGCACAATCTGCGGGCGAATATTCGATGTTGGATGTATTGGGTCTCTAAACCGTTATTTTGGCTTATATGGTTCCATGCCCCCGCGCGCCAATGCATCGGCGCGTTCATTTTCAGGGTGCCCTGCATGTCCTTTGACCCACTCCCATGTCACGTTGTGGCGGGCCTGTGCGGCATCCAACCTTTGCCATAGCTCAACGTTTTTGACAGGCTTCTTCGCAGCGGTTTTCCACCCGTTTCGTTTCCATCCGTGGATCCACGTGCTGACCCCATCTTTGACATATGAACTGTCGGTTACCACAGTGATCGTACTTGCGCGGTCTAGTGTTTCGAGTGCGCTTATCGCGGCCATTAATTCCATTTGATTGTTCGTAGTTTCGCCTGCGCCACCGGACAGTTCGCGTTCTTTCACAATATCGCCCGCATTAATCGCCTGAAGAACCACGCCCCAACCGCCGGGGCCGGGATTTCCAGAACATGCACCATCCGTAAACGCCTTAAGTTCGAGCACGTGCAAATACTCCAATCCATGCACTCATCGATCCATCAAGCCCAGGTGTTTCATCAGTTGTGTGACCGATCCAATCAAAACCTGCATCCGACAGCCAGCTTTGTAATTCCGCCTCGCTGACATAGGTGTATAAGCGTTGTAGATCGTCCCGATGACGCCCACTACCCAATTTCATCGCGATGTAAAAAACACCACCACTTCTGATTGCGGCATGGATGTTTTGCAGAAAGGTTGGAATGTCTTCACGCGCAGCGTGCAGCAGGGAAAAGCTGGCCCATATGCCGTCGTAAATGTTTTGCGCGTTGAACTGATCAAATGTTGCTTGCCACGCGGTGACACCAGAATGTTTTTGTGCATAAGCGACCATTTTTTCAGATGCATCAAAGGCATCTGCGATGTGACCCTGTTTTGTCAAATATGCGGCTGAAGTACCTGGTCCACACCCGTAATCCAGAATGCGCGCCCCGCTTGGTAAGTAATCATGAAACCGCACAAGGTCGTGCGGCACCCCTTCAGTCATGGCCGCGTATTCATTTGTTTTTTCATTATAGATCGCGATGGTTTGCGGATCGATTGTCATGCTGGCTCTCGTAAAACGCGAGGGACTTTGAAATTCACATTTTCTTGTGCGGTTTCTACAATTTCAACCTCAACTTCGCCCTTCGCACGAAACGCATCAATGACTTCGTTCACCAAAACCTCGGGGGCAGATGCGCCAGCGGTAATCCCGATGTTTTCCATATCGCCAAGCGCGTTCCAATCAATGTCATCGGCCCGTTGAACCAGTTGTGCGTATTGGCAGCCTGCTTTCGCGCCCACTTCGACCAAGCGTTTAGAGTTTGAGGAATTCGGCGCCCCCACTACAAGAAGTGCATCAACCTTACCTGCGATCGCCTTGACCGCCATTTGGCGGTTGGTCGTTGCATAACAGATGTCTTCTTTGTGGGGGCCAACAATCTTTGGAAACCGATTTTGAAGGGCCGCTACAATATCAGCGGTATCATCAATGGACAGAGTGGTTTGCGTCACATAGGCCAAGCTATCGGGGTCACGTACATCCAAGTCTGCGACATCTTCAACCGTTTCGACCAGTAAAACCTCGCCTTCGGGAAGTTGTCCCATTGTTCCAATTGTTTCGGGATGCCCTTTGTGTCCGATCATCACCATTTGCAAACCATTGCCGCTGTGACGCTCGGCTTCTATGTGGACTTTGCTGACCAGCGGGCATGTCGCGTCCACGAAAATCATATTGCGTTGTTCGGCCTCTGCTGGGATTGATTTGGGGACGCCGTGTGCGGAAAAAATCACAGGACGGTCATTGGGACATTCATCTAGTTCTTCGACAAAGACTGCGCCTTTGTCGCGCAAATTATCCACCACGAATTTATTGTGAACGATTTCGTGCCTGACATAGACGGGTGCACCCCATTTTTCTAATGCCATTTCAACAATCTTTATCGCGCGATCAACCCCTGCGCAGAAACCTCGTGGTGCAGCAAGAAAGATTTTTCGTGTCATGGCGAATGCACTCTTATTTGTAAACTTTACTTATCACCTTGGTATTAAATGATCGAAGAAACGTAAACAAAAAACTCTGATCAGCTATCTTGCAGGAACAGGTAAGTGCGTGGCGCTGCAGATTGTGAAAAATGGACTATCACTTGGTATTTGGCATAAAAAAACCCAGCATGGCCGGGTTTCATTATCAGGTTGGTTCGTAGGGTTGGGTGTCGTCACCTTCTCGGGTGGGGCGCCCAACAACATCTTTCAGGCCCTCCAGCTCGATAAAGTTATCCGCTTGCCTGCGCAGTTCGTCTGCAATCATTGGTGGCTGTGATCGGATAGTTGACACAACAGAAACCCGTACACCTTGCCGTTGCAAGGCTTCAACCAACGGTTTGAAATCACCGTCGCCAGAAAATAGAACAATGTGATCAACATGTGCTGCCAACTCCATGGCGTTCACAGCTAATTCAATGTCCATATTGCCCTTAACTTTGCGGCGTCCTTGGCTGTCGGTGTATTCTTTAGCCGTTTTCGTGACCATGTGGAAACCATTGTAATTCAACCAATCGACCAATGGGCGGATTGGTGAATATTCCTCATTATCCAACAGCGCTGTGTAATAAAAGGCACGCAGCAACTTACCACGACGCATGAATTCAGTGCGTAGCAGTTTATAGTCGATGTCAAAGCCTAGTGATTTTGCAGCTGCGTAAAGATTTGAGCCGTCGATGAACAGCGCAAGCCGCTCGTCTTTGTAAAACATGTAATGTCCCTTCAAATGTAATCAGCCCTAATTTCCGTGAGTAGTGGCGGGCTTCTGTCAAAGATGTCGCAAATTGATGTAAAAGTCATCTGGTAGCAAGTATAAGTTATGCCCATTATGTATGCAAAGCTAGAACAAAATAATTGTCATAGTTGCGTTGTGGCTATAGGAAGCAATCAGAGGTTGAATAACTCAAGCTCAAGTGATGTTTTGAGCGCCGCTCTTTCGCGTATTGCGGTATCGGTTGGACCGATTGCATCGCTGAGTCGCTTTTTCCGAACACCTGCATTTCCCAAAGGATCTGGACCAGATTTCGTAAATGCCGCGTTGGTGGTTCGCGCTCAAGGTTCGGCAGGTGTCATATTGGAAAAACTCCATGCAATTGAACATGAACTTGGTCGGGTCCGTGAAACACGTTGGGGACAGCGCACTATTGATATCGATTTGATCGCGGTTGAACAAAATATCGTTCCAAATTCTGAAACATACAAGAAATGGCAACTTTTGCCTTTTTCACAGCAATCGAAAATCGCACCAGATCAATTAATTTTGCCCCATCCCCGAATGCAGGACCGTGCATTCGTTTTGGGACCAATGAGGGATATTTGTCCCGATTGGGTTCACCCAGTTATCCAAAAATCCGTTTCCCAAATGTATGATGTGCTGGATAGTCATTATAAAGCAGAGGTGATACCTCTGTAATATGGGCTTGTAATTCCTGCATTACAGCCGTAAAAGGCTGCTTCTACTCGTTACATCAGGAGATTCCCATGGCACGCGTTACTGTTGAGGATTGCGTTGACAAAGTATCTAACCGCTTTGAACTTGTGATGCTTGCATCGCATCGTGCGCGTGAAATTTCTGCGGGATCAGCGATCACTGTGGATCGTGACAACGACAAAAACCCTGTTGTCGC
>JAKMGV010000315.1 GCA_022424725.1 Paracoccaceae bacterium | reverse complement strand
TGCGCCTGCTTGAGGGGAAAATCACAAACGACACAGCGCGACGTCTGCGACAGGATGCAGGGGTGCGATTGTTTGAGGATCCCTGGGGCCGCATCACACAGTTGGATGAAAAAGAGCTGTTAAAGCTGCTGGACGCAGAGACCACGGAAATTGCCGCCGTGGTCCTGTCAAAACTGGATGTCACCAAGGCCGCCGCATTACTGGGCGAAATGCCGGGACCACGCGCACGCAAGATCAGCTTTGCCATCTCACAAACCGCAGGCGTGACGCCGCAGGCCGTTGATCGCATTGGTCAAAGCCTGAAGGCGCAGCTGGACAATAAACCCGAACGCGCCTTTGCCACCTTGCCCGAGGATCGCATTGCCGCAATTCTAACGGCCGCATCAGATGATTTGCGCGATGAGGTCATGAATGGCCTTCGCGAAACCGATCCTGAATTGGCCGAACGTGTGTTGGCGGGCGTCTTTACCTTTGTGGAGATTCCAATACACATTGCACCGGTTGATGTGGCAATGGCCGTAAAAACCGTGGCGCAAACCGATATGGTCATTGCCCTGTGTTACGCAAATGGCAATGGCATGGACGAGGTCAGCGAATTCATCCTAGGCGGATTGTCCCGACGCATGGCCGAAACCATCCGCGAGGAAATCGAAGAGCGTGGTGCCGTGAAGACCAAAGAAGGAGAAGCGGCCGTTACCGCGCTTGTGTCAGGGGTTCAGGGGCAAATTTCAGCAGGTGAAATCAGTTTTGTCGATCTGGACGACGATTAATCCTGGAGCGCCGCGCCAACAATCGGCCCCTGCCCCTGTGCCTGAACGAAAACCGCTAATTTGGCCCCATCAACCGCAGGCACCGTTAGGCGGGCCTGCCCGTTTGACAGCTGCCCAATCGGTTTGAATTCACGCACCACATTCACATAGCGGATGGTTTTGCCACGGTTTTCGCCGCGCTTGATTTGCACCTCTGCCTTGGGCGTAATCGCCACCGAAATCAAATCATATGTTCCATTTTGCAATCCATTTGACGCCGCAGATACCAACAACCCCTGCGCCACAGGCGTAATTTTAACAGACACGGGCATCGCGCGTTTTTTCGCGTTCATCACCGCCTTGGCCACATCCATCGGACGCGACCCGACAACATCCACTTTACCATTGATGATCATTTGCGGGGTATAGACGTTCTTTTTCTTCATGCGGTGTGCATAAACGCGCTGACGCTGCGAATTTTCGGCGCGGCCAAAGATATCTTTCCACCCCATATAGTCCCAATAATCCACATGATAGGAAAGCGCGATGATATCCCGCTCTTGGGCCAATTCACCCAAAACGTGGTCTGCTGGAGGGCAGGATGAACACCCTTGGGACGTGAACAATTCGACCACGGCCAAGGCACGCTCTGCCTGTGCCTGCCCGACGGACAGCATCAACAGTGTGATAAGACCCAAAAGTGTCGATCGGATATTCGTCATGGTGCGCCTAAACTCGTTGCTCAAAAACTACATAGCGGGTTCGCCCCACAATTTCCAATCAACCATTTGAGAGCAATTGTGACAAGCCCTGCAAAAGTGTCGATTGTGACATTGGCCAAGTCTGGTGATGCCTATGGTCGCATCTGTTGTGATTTACGGCTGTTTGGTTTGCTTGGCACCCCGAAATTCAGTAATAGATCCCTGCGTTAGTGTCCTACGTGGCAAAGCTCTTGCACCTTAAATCGGCTTTGCATACATAGGTATACAGAATGCGATATGATTCGATCCATCCCTGTTGGATCCTGTGTCATATTTGGACTGAAACAGATACGAAAAGTTGAGTTACCCATGAGCTTGTACGCTGCATATTTGGAAGAAATTGAAAATCGCAAAGAGCAGGGTTTGAACCCAAAACCCATTGATGACGCCGCATTGACGGAAGAAATCATCGCCCAAATCAAAGACACGGCCCACGCGCATCGTGAGCAATCTTTGCAGTTTTTCATCTATAACACCCTTCCAGGTACAACCAGCGCAGCAGGCGTTAAGGCAGAGTTCCTAAAAGAGATCGTTTTGGGCCAAGCTGAGGTCGCAGAAATCTCAGTCGATTTTGCGTTTGAACTTTTGTCCCACATGAAGGGCGGCCCGTCTGTGCGTGTTTTGTTGGACGTGGCATTGGGCGATGATGCGGATTTGGCAGCGCAAGCCGCAGAAGTCCTAAAAACACAAGTGTTCCTATATGACGCGGACACAGATCGTTTGAAAGAGGCGTTTAACGCAGGAAATACAGTCG
>JAKMGV010000314.1 GCA_022424725.1 Paracoccaceae bacterium | reverse complement strand
TGATAGCGTCCGTTTTGCGCGAGCAGGTCATCGTGTTTTCCATCTTCCACGACCAATCCTTTTTCCAAAACAATGATGCGATCCGCATCCGCAATGGTGGACAGGCGGTGGGCAATGGTGATCACGGTGCGCCCCTCGCCTGCGCGGGCCAGTGCGTCTTGGATTTCATGCTCTGTCTCGGTATCCAGCGCCGATGTCGCCTCATCCAACAAAAGGATCGGTGGGTTTTTCAACAGGGTGCGCGCAATCCCCACACGTTGCTTTTCTCCGCCTGACAACTTTAGGCCGCGTTCGCCCACTTGGGTTTGATACTCTTCGGGCAGCGACATGATGAAATCGTGGATTTGGGCGTCTTTGGCCGCCTGCTCAACCTCGGCACGTGTGGCGTGATCGCGGCCATAGGCGATGTTGTAATAGATCGTGTCGTTAAACAAAACCGTATCCTGCGGCACCACGCCGATTGCGCGATGCAGGCTGGTTTGGGTGACATCGCGCAGGTCCTGATCATCAATGTTAAGGCTGCCCTGACCCACATCATAAAAACGGAACAACAGCCGCCCAATCGTGGATTTCCCTGATCCCGATGGTCCAACAATCGCAACAGTTTGACCTGCGGGGACATCAATATCGACGCCTTGCAAAATAGGACGCGCGGGATCATAGCCGAAATGCACATCCTTTAGGCGCACATGCCCGCCTGTGACGGTCAAATCCTTGGCATTTGGGGCATCTTTGATTTCGGCAGGTTGATCCAGCAGATCAAACATATCCCCCATATCAACCAAGCTTTGGCGGATTTCGCGGTAAACTGTTCCAAGGAAATTCAACGGCATGGTGATTTGGATCATATAGGCATTGACGATCACAAAATCCCCTACACTCATCGTGCCCGCCTGAACCGCATTTGCGGCCATGACCAATACAGCGATCAAACCCAATGTAATGATCAGTGATTGACCGAAATTCAAAAATGCCAAAGAATAGCTGGTTTTCAGTGCCGCTTCTTCATAGCCGCGCATCGCCCCGTCATACCGATCCGCCTCGCGCTGTTCGGCGCTGAAATATTTCACCGTTTCAAAGTTTAGCAGGCTATCAATCGCCTTTTGATTGGCGTCTGTGTCCTGTTCATTCATCTTGCGACGCAGTTTCACGCGCCATTCGGTGACCGCAAATGTGAACCACACATAAATCCCAATGGTGATGAAAATTGTCACCATATATTCGGGGCCAAAGACGAACAGCATGACCGTCGCAATCCCCAACAGTTCCAGCACCAATGGGCCCATAGAAAACAGCAAAAAGCGCAACAGGAATTCAACGCCCTTGACGCCGCGTTCCACAATACGGCTTAGCCCGCCTGTTTTGCGCGTGATGTGATAGCGCATGGACAGGCGGTGGATATGCACAAAGGTTCCCAACGCCAATCGGCGCAAAGCCCGTTGCCCAACCACGGCGAAAACCACATCGCGCAACTGTTCAAATCCACGCAACATGATGCGCGCGCCCCCATAGGCCACGATCAGACCAACCGCGCCCAGCGCGAACAGCGGCATGCCCCCTTCGGACAGGGCATCAACCGCCGCACCATATAGGAAGGGGGAATAAATCGACAACACCTTAGACAGGATCAAAAACAGCAATGATCCAACCACACGCAGACGAATGTCCATGCGATCCTTGGGCCACAGATAGGGCGCCACGCGCATGATGGTGCGCATGCCAGAACGGCGTTCATCCGCGGCTGATTTGTCGTTGGGTGTCGGTGTGTTTGGCTGCTGCAATGCTGCAGATTGGGCGTTGGCGGACATGAGACCTCTTTTAATCAATAGCTCTCAGTTAACCCTCGCGGCACCGAAGTTCCAGTGCCACGAAGAAAATTTACGCCTTATTGTTCTTCGGCTGCATCATCAGGCAGATTGAAAATCTGACCTGGATAAATCAAATCCGGGTCGCGGATTTTATCGCGGTTCGCTTCGAACACCTGCACATAAAGAATACCCTGACCATAGCGTTCGCGCGAAATGCCCCATAGGGTATTGCCTGGTTGCACCGTCACCACATTGATACGTGCGGGGCTTTCAGCAGCAGAGAGTTGTTCTTGCAGCTTTGAACGCGCTTCGCGTTTGAACGGGGTTTCCATACGCGCCAGAACCTTAGTGGCATCTGCGGTCAACTGATCAACACGCAGCGTGTAAACACCAGGTTCAATCGCGGATGCATCATAACTCCACGCGCCCAGCGCGTCGGTTGTTGTTTCTCCAATCACAGC
>JAKMGV010000313.1 GCA_022424725.1 Paracoccaceae bacterium | reverse complement strand
CAATTTAGATAAGGAGATCCCAGTGGCCCGATCCAAACCCGGAAAATTGCAATCGCGCAGAGTGCCGATATGAAAGACAGGATCAGACGCGTTTTCGGACTAACATCTCGACCAATGTCTTCACCAATACCGCCGACAAATACAGCGATACAGCTCAGCAATAGCGGCACCGCGTATGCGGCCGCGTTAGACGGCAACATCGCGATCCCCGCGATAAAGCCAGAAAATATAGCAATTTCACCAATCCGCGGCCTTGGTATACGATGCGCCGATTGACTCGCCGCACCTGAATACCCCTTGGCGGTAAATTTTAAATGATGAGATTTGGTTGCTAATATCACACACGCCACAAAGGCGGCAACCAATACCGCAGAAAGAAACTCCATAACCCACTCAACAACAAATCTATATTAATATCACTATGAGACTGCAGTCGGATGTATCGCGAAGTCCAACCAATTTATAAAATTGTCATGCAATCGTTACCTAAATGCAAAAAGCGCCCCAATGAGGCGCTTTTCAAACAAGATATTGTGGATGAACCTTAGTCGCGTTCTTCGATGATTTCCACCAAATGTGGAATCTTGGCAACCATTCCACGAATCGAAGGTGTATCTTCTAGCTCGCGGGTTTTGTTCATTTTATTCAACCCGAGTCCAACAAGCGTTTGACGCTGAACCGCTGGACGACGAATGGGTGAACCGATTTGTTTTACAACAATTGTCTTAGCCATTTTGCGTGTTCCTTATGCTTCTGCAGGCTCTGCTGCGTCTGCGGCGGTCGCTGCAGCGGCTGGTGCTTCGTCCTTGCGTAGGATGTCAGCAACCTTTTTACCACGGCGTTGTGCAACCATGCGTGGGCTCATTTCTTTTTGCAGACCATTCAATGTCGCGCGGATCATGTTGTATGGGTTTTGTGACCCAATTGATTTCGCAACAACGTCTTGAATGCCAAGCATTTCGAAAACTGCACGCATTGGACCACCTGCAATGATACCAGTACCTGTTGGCGCAGTCCGCATCACGACTTTACCAGCGCCGTGACGGCCCTCGATATCGTGGTGCAATGTGCGACCTTCACGCAATGGAACGCGGATCATCTGACGTTTTGCCTGTTCAGTGGCCTTACGGATCGCTTCAGGTACTTCTTTCGCTTTACCTTTGCCGAAACCGACGCGACCTTTTTGGTCACCTACAACAACCAAAGCAGCAAAGCCGAAGCGCTTACCACCTTTTACGGTCTTTGAAACACGGTTGATCGCAACGAGACGATCGGCGAACTCAGGTGCCGCCTCTTCGCGATCACGGCGTCCTCTTTGATTTGGTTCTTTAGCCATTTTTTCGTCTCCCTAGAACTTCAGTCCGCCTTCACGTGCTGCATCGGCCAAAGCCTTTACACCACCGTGAAAGAGGAAACCGCCACGATCAAAGTAACACTCTTCAACACCCGCCTTTTTGGCGCGTTCTGCAAGTGCTGCTCCAACCTTTGTTGATGCTTCGATGTTGTTCTTGCCAACAACGCCTAAGCTTGACTCGAGTGAGGAAGCTGAGGCCAATGTGACGCCTTGAACATCGTCGATCAACTGAGCGCTGATGTTTTTGTTGCTGCGGTGTACAGACAAGCGCACGCGGCCTGCATTTACACTGCGGAGTTTGTTCCGAACGCGCAAGCGACGCTTCAAGAACAGTTGTCTTTTGCTGTTTGCCATCTTTTACGTCCTTACTTCTTCTTGCCTTCTTTACGGAAGATATACTCGCCTTTGTACATAATCCCTTTGCCTTTGTATGGCTCAGGCTTACGCCACTCGCGAATATTCGCCGCAACTTGGCCAACGCGTTGTGAGTCGATACCCTCAACCGTGATTTCAGTCTGCTTAGGAGACTGCACGGCCACGTCTGATGGGATGTCAAAGTTCACGTCATGCGACAAACCCAAGTTCAACTTCAATACGTTGCCTTGCAACTGAGCACGATAACCAACACCGTTGATCTCAAGGTCTTTTTTGAAGCCGTCAGTAACGCCTTTGACGCAGTTTGCCACCATTGTGCGGCTCATGCCCCACTGTTGACGCGCGCGCTTGGACTTACCACGAGGTGTCACAGTTACGACATTGGCTTCCAATGTGATTGTCACATCGTCAGTTGCTGTAAAGCTGCGTGTTCCCTTTGGGCCTTTGATTTCGATGGTCTGACCGGACACAGATGCGCTAACACCTGAGGGCAGCTCGACCGGTTTTTTACCAATACGAGACATTTCCAGTCCTCCTTAGA
>JAKMGV010000312.1 GCA_022424725.1 Paracoccaceae bacterium | reverse complement strand
TCACCGCATTTATCGGGTTTCGCCTGTTTGACATCACGAAAATTGGCCCCATCGGATGGGCAGATCGCCGTGGTGACGCCTTGGGTGTGATGTTGGATGACGTGATTGCCGGTATCTTTGCCGCCCTATTGGCCATGATACTGGCTGCACTTTCACATGGAGTTTTGATGTGAGCCGCGCGAGGGATATTGTGGAACAGGCCAGCGCCGCGGGCATCGTAATTGCCACAGCAGAAAGCTGCACGGGCGGAATGATCTCGGCCGAGATCACGGATGTTGCGGGCAGTTCGCGCGTGTTGGACCGCGGGTTTGTGACCTATTCCAACGCGGCAAAAATGGACATGTTGGGCGTTTTCGCCGAAACGCTGGACACCCACGGTGCGGTATCTGAACAGGTAGCAGCCGAAATGGCCGCAGGTGCGCTAAAACATTCGAACGCGACACTAACCGTATCCGTCACAGGCATCGCAGGACCTGGTGGATCAGATTTCAAACCAGAGGGGCGCGTGTGTTTTGGCATTGCAACCAAAGACTGCGTTGAAACCCAACAAGTCGACTTTGGCCCACTGGGCCGCGCGGGCGTGCGCAGCGCAACAGTGTCGCATGCATTGGAGCTATTACTGCAAAAGCTGCCAAACTGACCTATTGTCTAATTTTTAGCACCACCGCAATTTAAATTGCCTAATTTTTAATCATATCAAAAATTTCGCACATTTCGTCCGCCCAAAAAACAGGCCATGCTTTGCAAATTGCACAAAATGCGATTTCTGGGCGGAAATCTTTAGGAGGATAAAATGAACGGAGCTGATACAGCATGGATCATTGTCGCGACGGCATTGGTTCTGTTTATGACACTGCCTGGCCTTGCGCTATTCTACGGTGGTTTGGTGCGCGCACGGAACGTGCTTAGCGTTTTTATGCAGGTCTATGCCATCGCCTGTTTGATGAGTATTCTTTGGCTGGTCGCGGGTTACACGATCGCATTTGGATCCGGCACATCGGGATATTGGGGCGGATTGGACAAAATGTTCTTGCTGGGCGTGGATGCAGATGCGCTATCTGGTACCCTGCCCGAGGTTTTGTTCTTTGCCTTCCAAATGACATTTGCGATCATCACCCCCGCGCTGATCGTGGGTGCCTATGTTGAGCGTATCAACTTTTCCTTTGTTTTGATCTTCTCAGGGCTTTGGATGTTGCTGTGTTACGCACCTGTGGTCCATTGGATCTGGGGCGGCGGCATGATGGCAGACGGTGGTATTTTTGGCGAGGTCGGAACAAAAGACTTTGCCGGCGGCATCGTGGTTCACGAAACAGCAGGATTGGCGGCACTTTTGCTGGCGATGATGCTGGGCCCACGCAAAAACCGCACAACACCCCCACACAACCCAGGGTACGTGATGATTGGTGCCTCCATGCTATGGGTGGGTTGGTTCGGCTTTAACGGCGGATCACAACTGGCCGCAGACGGCGGTGCGGCAATGGCATTGACCGTTACACATATTTCTGCGGCGACCGCATCGCTGACATGGGCACTGTGGGAAAAAATCAAATATGGCAAGGCGTCACTGGTTGGCATCGTCACAGGTACAATTGCAGGTTTGGCTTCAATCACACCTGCGTCAGGATTTGTTGGCCCGATCGAGGCATTGGTCATTGGCGCGGTTGCGGGCATCCTGTGTCAAGAGGCCGTGAACGTGGTGCGCAACACTTTGAAAATCGACGATACACTGGATGTATTCGCGGTTCACGGTGTGGGCGGCATTTTCGGGACGCTAATGATCGCGGGCTTTGGCCATGGCGCGTGGGTTGCACAAGTCGGCGCATTGATCGTGGTGGGCATCTTTACACTGGTCGTGTCCTACATCCTGATTAAGGTCACACAGATTATCGTGCCACTGCGTGTTGATGCAGAAACCGAAACAAACGGTCTGGACCTATCAGCACACGGCGAACGCGCATACGACATGAACAGCTGATAACAGTAATATAAACGTTAAAACGCCCGCCAAAATTTGGTGGGCGTTTTTTATTTCAACATAACTTTATCTGCGTTACTTCACGATCCGACGATAACGCAGCATTAAGTAAGCGTTCAAATAATCTGGAAAATGCCGCAGGATTTTACTGCGTGCAGAGCTGCCTTTTCGGCCTTTGGGCTGTGCGCGTGATCCAGAAACGGCGATCTCACTTGAAAAATCCAAACGGCTTGTCATCGGTTCAGCGGGGACAAAGGACCGCCCGCGTCGCGCAAAGTGTGATCGCATTTCCGTATCCA
>JAKMGV010000311.1 GCA_022424725.1 Paracoccaceae bacterium | reverse complement strand
ATCTCAATGCTTTTCGCTGTATTTGGGTCGTCTTCGACCGAAATCACACGCATTTCTGCCTCCGTTACGTTTTGAAACCTCCACTAGAAAAAGACAAAATGGTTAACTCAAGGTTACTTGAAGTAAAGTTATGCAAAGCAACTCATGGTTGTCTATGGTTTTTTATGTGTCACCTTCAGGCCGTTGCGCCCATAATCCGCATAAGATCGTAACCATTCTTGAAATTCATCATGAGTCAGTTCGTATCGGCCAATCGCCTCATCCGTACTGATCAATCCAAACATGACAGCACGGATCACAATTGATTTGCGCGCCGCGGTCCAACGGGACAATCCCGCCTTTGGTAAGTCCGCGATTGTTAGGATTTCGCCACTTTGCATTTTAACCACTCTTGGCTTTGTTGATTTTCTTACATACATACAGGTCACCGACTACGCTTTAGGACGACCTTGGCGAACATGACCTACCAAACCCCTAATAGGTTGGCTTTGAATGGCTCAAATTTTCGCTAGATGTTAGGAAACAGGATACTGCCCATATGGCCGAAACAGCGACATTGAATTCATTGGGTTTTGCAAAACCCGCCTCTGAAACACGCGTTGTCGTGGCAATGTCAGGTGGCGTGGATTCATCTGCTGTGGCGGCGCAGTTGAAATCCGAAGGGTATGATGTGATTGGTGTCACACTGCAACTTTATGATCACGGGGCGGCGCTTGCGAAAAAGGGGGCCTGTTGCGCGGGCGTTGATATTCACGATGCGCGCCGTGTTGCAAGTGACATGGGATTTCCCCACTACGTGTTGGATTATGAAAACATTTTCCGCGATGCCGTGATCGAGGAATTTGCCGACAGCTATCTATCAGGGGCGACACCCGTGCCCTGCATTCGCTGTAATGAACGTGTGAAGTTCAAAGATTTGCTGGAAACAGCCAAAGATTTGGATGCGGATTGCATGGCCACAGGCCATTATATTCAACGCAAGATGGGCCCTAACAGCGCAGAGCTGCATTCCGCAGCCGATGCCAATCGCGATCAAAGCTATTTCCTGTTTTCCACCACACAGGAACAGTTGGACTACCTTCGCTTCCCCCTTGGCCACCTACCGTCTAAGGATGCAACACGTGCCTTGGCCGCTGAACATGGCCTGATCGTTGCGGATAAACCAGATAGCCAAGACATCTGTTTCGTGCCTGATGGCAATTATGCAGGCGTGATTGAAAAACTGCGTCCGGGTGTGGTGGAACCGGGTGATATTGTTGACACAAATGGCACCGTTTTGGGCCAGCACAACGGTGTTATTCATTACACCATTGGCCAACGGCGCGGTCTGGGAATCGGGGGGTTGGCCGATCCGCTTTATGTTGTGGAACTGGATGTTGATAAAAAACATGTCATCGTCGGCCCCAAAGAGTTGTTGAAAACCCGCATTGTCCCCGTGGCCGAGGTAAATTGGCTGGGCGATGACCCCCTGACATCGCGCGATGAATGGCATCTAAGCGTGAAGGTCCGCTCAACCCGCCCCCCACGCGAGGCGATTTTGCGCCCCATTAGTGACAAACGCGCCGAGGTTGAATTGCTTAACCCAGAAGAGGGTGTATCCCCCGGTCAGGCCTGCGTGTTTTATGACACCCACGGATCGCGCATCTATGGGGGTGGATGGATCACAAAACGCGCCTGAATGTGGCCGTATCAAAAGATGGGGCGCCGTGTGACGCCCCATGTCTTTTTATTGAATAACACCCGGCAAACTCAGATCGCCTGAGGCCACATCAAACACATCTTCTACACAGAGCAGAGGGGCATGCAAATCTGCGTTCACCCGCAGTGCCGAAGTAACACCATCATAGGATGCGCCAATCGCTGAACTGATCTCAGCATCTGCAAAGGTCACGTTAATCGCGATTTCGGGGCCGTCGAAAACGGGTGTGTAACCAGGACTATCCAAAAAAATCGGAACGCCAGGCCACGTTGCTGGCATTTTTGGTGTTTCCCCATCTTTGATGTTGCGCACGCCCAAGGCATCGCTTGGGCAGGATTCATTCGGTGTCAGAACCACCCAGTGGCTGTGCCACGTACTGCCATCATTATCGATACGTCCATCACTATTCTCATCAAAAAGGGGTGTGTCATCAAAATCAGGGTGGCTTGTCGCGGCAAGCACCAAAATGCCTGTGCCCGCTTCAAATCCAACGGCGGATGGGTCCAAACTGGTTGGCCAAACATAGGACCACACCACTGACCCACCGAAATTGCCAGTTGATTGAGGAATATCCTG
>JAKMGV010000108.1 GCA_022424725.1 Paracoccaceae bacterium | reverse complement strand
AAATCCCTATTCGCTGCCCTCTGATCTCTGCGCTATTCGCGGCTTTGGTCAGTTTGAAATAATCGAAAGCACGCGTTTGCGCGGTCCTATGGCGCCTGGTCGCACAGGGTTGGGGTTACAGCCATCGCTTTTCCAATCCGCCCATGGACGCGTGATTTTGGCCCATATGTCGGATGAGATGCGCGAAAATCATATAAAGGCATTTCTTAACCGTGCACGAAAAGAGGACATCAGCTGGTATAAATCTGGACGATTAGACGCAGAATTAGAAATCACACGAAAACGGGGATATGGCATTCGAGAAGAGCTGTATTGGGAGCCCCCATTCGATGAAACGCCCCCTATTGGCGCCATCGCGGTTCCCATCATCACGAGGGATGGGATATACGGATCGCTTAGTCTTTTGTGGTTGGAAGAACACCTAAGTGCCGACATTGTCATTCGATCAGGCATGTTGGAACGGTTAAAGACAGCGGCAGGTGATATCTCAACCAAGCTCTCCGAGGCCAGCATTCCACCGCCCGATTAAAGGTCAATCTCGATCACGCCATCTTTTTCTGCAGCACGGCTTTGACATAGGATCACTTGAGTTTCGCGTTGCTTTTTCGACAATACGAAATCTCGATGTTCAATATCGCCTGACACCACCCCGCATTTACAAACGCCGCAAATGCCGTCGGAACATTTCAAATCAATGTTATAGCCTGCCTCAATCAAAACATCTGCCGCACTTTTATCAGCGGGGACGTCAAATTCGCGCCCTGATTGCGCTAGCTTGATTTTGAAATCGTGGTTCACATAATCGGGCTGTTCAGGAACAGAGAAATATTCAAGGTGCCGCGCCTCATCTGGAAAACCACCCGCCTCCGCTGCGGCAATGACGCTATCCATATAACGTTCAGGGCCGCAGGTATAGGCATGCCAACCGTTTTGATACCCCGACAGGATGTTGGCCAAATCTGCGCGTGTGCCCTGATCACTGAAATGATACTGCACCTTATCGGCCCACGGAACAGTGGCCAGGTCATTTAAATACCCTGCCCCCTCTTTCCGACTGGCGGAATAATGCATTTCAAAATCACACCCCAAGGCGTGCAAGCGATGGGCAAAGGCGATCATCGGCGTAATGCCAATCCCCCCACCCATCAAAAAGGTTTTGGTCGCATCCTCAACCAAATCAAAATGATTGATGGGCTTGGAAATAAAGACCTTGCGTCCTTCGACAAAAATACGATGCATCATTTTGGACCCACCGCGCCCCGCATCTTCACGCAGGACACCGATTTGATATTTGCTGCGATCGGCTGGGTCGCCCGACATGGAATATTGACGCAAAAATTCAGGGGCCACGACAATATCCAAATGCGCCCCCGCGCTCCATTCTGGCAATGGGGATCCATCCAGCGTTTGGAATTCGTATTTTGTGACGTCTTGGGTCATTTTTTCGACCTTGCTGACCTGAACACGCACAACGGGAGCATCTCCATCGCTAGAATAGACGTGCAGATGATCTGTTTCACCACGGTCCAGTTTTAGTTTGTATTCCTCTGCCGTGATCATGGCCTGATAGGCCTCAATTCCTGCCTCGCGATCCATGTGGAACGGATAAGGATAGGGATGGGGGGCAAGATTGGCGGGATAAACGGCCATTGTTTGATCTTCGTATTTTAGATCAAGGTCCTTTTGCAAACCACGCGCATTTACGGGTTTTCGTGCTGGTTTATATCCGCCGTCTTCATAAAGTTCGATGTCCCACCACCATTTTTTGATGGGGTTTAATTCACCATTTCCAACCATGTCATCCAATTTCGCCAAAGGTTTGGCAAGCGATGGTAAATTGCTGGCCGCCCATCGAAACGGGGCCTCGGCAAACAGGCCTTCTAGGTTCCAAGGACAGGTTTTCATACAGCGCCCACACATGGCACCGCCTTCGGTTGAAATGCGATAACTGGCGCATTTTTGGCTATCTGACTTCCAAATCTCATAGCCATTAAACATCAATTTGGGGCCCGCAGTAATCGCGCCCGATGGGCATTCACGGGCACATTTATTGCAGTTTTCGCAAAAATTTTGCAGGCCAAAATCAATCGGTTTGTCATGCTCAAACGGCATATCCGTTGTCACAACACCGGATTTCAGTCGCGGGCCAAGGTAAGGATTTAAAATAACTTCGCCAATGCGGCTGACCTCACCCAATCCCGACAGCAGCAGCAAGGGGGGTTGCAGCACCTCACCGTCCAAAACAGTGTGCGATTTCGCCTTATACCCCAGATTGCGGATTTGCTGGGCAATCACGCCCCCCAATAGGGAAAAGCGTAAATAGGCACGCATGGATTGGGCAACGGATATCCAATCATCGCCCGAGGCACCCTCCATCGTTTCGTACCCCTGATCGATGATCATCGATACCGCATTGTTGTGTGGGGGGTCCAAAACAGCACCTGTTGCATCATGACTGTACCACGCCCAATCAGGACAGCGTGACAGCCCAACAGCATCCACGCCCAAAAAATAACTGGCCGCCTTAATATTGGCGGCGTTTTGCGTCAAATCATCAGAGCGCGCACCGTTTTCATTTGCCTCTCCATCTTGCAACAGAACAAAGGCGCCCAATGCGCGACGCTGCGCACAGGATGGCGCGGCTTTGCGCGCGTAATAGCCGCCCTTTGCCCCCTCTTGTAGGTTTTTGCCCATATCCCCAAACTGCGCACGCGCAAACATATCCGTACGTTTTGGAACGCGTGCCACACGCGCCTCATCAATATAGGTTGTGGGTGTTTCGACACGTTTGAGATTTTCAAAAGGATGGGGGCCATCGACGAATTTGCGTTTGGAAAACGGATCACGATTAAACGCATTTTTGGAAAACCCTTTGCCCAACCACCATGCGGGACCTTGGGTTTTGAACCAGGGTTGTTCCGTGCGTGGAGCTAATGGGCGATCCGTGGCCAGATCAAGTGCGGTTGTAATGACCCCCAACCCAAAGTTCTTTCCAATATAGGGCGCAATCAATTCTCCCTGATCCGCCCACACCAGACCAGAGGCCAGCGCAAGTTTGTTCAAATCTACATCAGTGGCAGCGCCAGAATGCGATTTTGCATCATACCCCAACAAGCGAATGTAATTGGCGATGACCGCCGCGGTTTCATTTGCCCGCAAACACGCACGGTGCGCATGCGCATCCTCAAGCCAATCACAGCCCACTTCCTTCGGCATTAGGTCGCGGGGGTTTTCGTATAAAAACACAATGGCATGTGTATGCCCGTCAATCGTTGTGGGCGGCGCTTCCATTGAATCCTTTAGGTCCGCCATAATGACATCAATGCCCGATGCCAATGTTTTCGTTTGCCGTGTGCGCAGGGCATGGGCCAAACGTTCAATATCGGGGTTTTGGATCGGATCTGCCAAAATCGCCTGTTCATCCAATTGGCAGATCCCGATCATTGACGCATCCGAAAAATATCCAAATCCCTTGATATGATGTGCGCGTTCGGTAGGATCGGTTGGAATGTCCGCCTTGGTTTTATTGATCAGTCCGTCACGAATGGCATCCAACATGGCCTGATAGTCGCCCATGGCGTTTACAATATTTTCGGGGGCCTCGGGCCTGCGAAACGACAGTGCCTGTATTTCGGGCGCTGTATTCAGATCGACGGTGTCGACGCGGTTTAACCGTTCTGTTGGATATTGCCCCTTATGAACGGGGCGATTTTTGTCTGAAAACAGCTTCATTGTGATGAATTATCCCTTAAGTTCCATCATGTCCGTCATGCCCATCGCACTCATCCCGCCATCGATCGTGATGTCCTGCCCCTTAATCCATGCACTTTGCGGAGAGGCGAGAAACAAAATCACATCGGCGATTTCTGATGGATGTCCAGGGCGTCCTGCGCGGGCAATATTTTTGGCAACCTTTGGGCCAAAGGCCTTGGTGAAATCATCTAAAATACCTGTGCTGACGGCGGCAGGGCTGACGCAATTGACGCGAATACCTTGGGCCAAAAACGCCTCAGTCGTGGCGATGGTGTCAACGATCACAGCCTCTTTGGACAGGTTATAGGCGCGTGTGTCATCAATTTTATGGGACTGGATAAATGCATCAATGTCCCCCCAAGTACAGCCACGCAGCGCCTTGATCTGTGCCAAATTATCCCGCCAAAATGCACCCGCACGCGAGGCCGTGTGGACAATGGCTCCGCCCGCGTTCAAGCGTGAGGCCATCGTGTTTGTCATATCCCGCAGGCCAAGGTAATTCACTTCCAAAACCTTGCGCCCCAACCCCTCTCTGGGTGGCAGGCCCGCGTTATTTATCAGCGCATCAAATGTTCCCTGCATCGCGTTTACGGCATCTACGATGGCCGCTGGATCAGACAGATCAACTTGAATATACTCATCAACCGAAACAGAGGGTTTGGTGATGTCAAAGGCGATCAACTCATGCCCCTGCTCTTTCGCTTTGCGTGCAACTTCTGCGCCGATGCCCGTTGCCGCCCCAGTTAATGCAAGTCTCATTCTCAAATTCCTTAAATGTGCGCT
This sequence comes from Paracoccaceae bacterium, assembly GCA_022424725.1. Classification (GTDB taxonomy): domain Bacteria; phylum Pseudomonadota; class Alphaproteobacteria; order Rhodobacterales; family Rhodobacteraceae; genus HIMB11. Next base: position 1,713 of record JAKMGV010000108.1, on the reverse strand, counting down.
GCCGCATCCCCGACACAGCAGCGCATGTGTTATTATTTCAAAACACCAACTTCGCGATAATAACGCGCCGCACCTGGATGCAGTTCAGCCAAACCACGTTTAGATGCCGCAAATTCAACGTTCAGCGCCTTGGCCCAAGGGGCTTCGGATGTGACCTGATCAATGTTGTCCCAGAACGCTTTGGTCACCTGATAAACGGTATCCTCATCCATATCCGCGCGCACAGCGATCCCAACGGCGGTGTCAAAGCTCATGACAGGGCCATCATTTTTCTGACCTTCATAAATACCTGCGGGAACTTCGGCATAATAGCGGAATTTGCCAAGGAATTTGTCAACCGCTTCGCCTGTGTGCTCCTCGGGCGCGATGAAACGCACATCTTCGGTTTCGGTGAACTGAATGAATTGACCACATGGATCCAAACAGCCGTTCACATAGACATCAATTTTCCCATCAAGGAACGCCTGATACCCTGTTTGCCAGTTTGCTTTGATCGCCTCATAATCTTCACCTGCAACCAAACCCGTTGTAGATGCAACCCAACCTTTGGCCGCGTTGAATGCACCGCCCCCCTGAGGGCCAAGGAAGACAGAAGCGCCTTCAATATCATCCAGTGTTTGAATGTCGCTATCTGCACGCACGGCAAAGTGATAGGCTCCATAGGGATACCACATCAACAGATTGACGTTTTTCGCCAATTCAGGGGCGTCGGCCTGTTTTGCATACATCGCCTTACCACCTGACATTAGGTTGTAAACAACAGGTGATGTCATGGACATATCCAAATTGCCACGGCCCACTTCCATCATATGCAGGGTCGCGGCACCCCCTGCTGCAACCTCAATCTCGATCCCATCGACGTTTTTGGTGACGATGTTTGCGAATGTCGCCATGGAAATCGCGGCCCCCAAACTGGGTGCGATGGTTGCCATTTTCAATGTTTCGGCCTGTGCTGGTGCCGAAAGGGCCAGTGTTGCCGCAAGGGCCAGTCCAAGTTTTTGCATGATTTTCTCCCTGTTATGCAATTTCATGTTTTGTATGTTGGTCATCAGTCTGACGACGATGCCATAGGATCATCAACACCCCCGCGACAAATGCGGGGATGGCAATGGTCATATTTGGCAAGAGCATAAGCACCGCCAAAATTCCGCGCAGGATCCGCGCAAGTTTGCCGATGCGATGTTTTTCATAACCACTGATTGCGGATGCAAGTAACCAAAGCGCTGTTCCAAGGGCCAGCGTGATCCATGCGAAATCCCCCCATCCGACAGTGGCAATGTCAATCATCGCACGCGATGACACGGTTTCACCGCCAAACCATTCAAACAGAATTTGAAGCTTGTAAAGCAATGCGGGATGATAGACGAAAACAAATGGAATTATGAACCCCGCCAAGGACAGGCGTGCGGCCTGAAATGCAGTATCAATTGGGTTTGCTCCTGCAATAGGTGCGGCGGCAAAGGCCGCCAATGCCACAGGCGGCGTGACGGTAGAAATCACCGCAAAGAACACCACAAATAAATGAAGTGTCAGAGGCGCAATTCCAACCATGTCGATCCCCGAGCTAAGCGCGATGACGATAATGAAATAGGTGGCCCCAGGGGGCAGCCCCATGCCCAAAACAATCGACCCAAGCGCAACCACAATGAGCGTTACAAACAGTGGACCATTGGCAAGTTGGGATAGCAACAGTGATAAACGGCCCGAGAAACC
>JAKMGV010000310.1 GCA_022424725.1 Paracoccaceae bacterium | reverse complement strand
TTAATTGGGTTGGTGCCTCAGGAAATTACCCTAGAACCGTTTGAAAAGGTGATTAATACGATCCGCTTTTCGCGTGGTTTGTTTGGGAAGCCCAAAGATGATGCCTACGTCGAAAAAGTGCTGCGTTCATTGTCGTTGTGGGACAAAAAAGATAGCCGGATTATGCAGCTTTCAGGTGGTATGAAACGCCGTGTTTTGATCGCAAAAGCATTGGCGCACGAACCTCGTTTGCTGTTTCTTGATGAACCAACGGCAGGGGTTGACGTTGAATTGCGTCAAAGTATGTGGGCAGTTGTTGAAGAATTACGCAAAGACGGTGTGACGATTATTTTGACAACCCACTATATTGAAGAAGCCGAAGCCATCGCTGATCGCATTGCGGTTGTTGCGAAGGGCAGCATTCGTTTGGTCGAAGAAAAGGCAGCCCTGATGAAGCGGCTGGGACAAAAATCTCTGACGCTAGAATTGCAAAATCAGATGGATCAGGTGCCAGAAGGGTTAAGCGAATTCGGCGTTGTATTGAGCGATGATGGCACCCAGTTGATCTATGCATATGACACTCAGGCCGAACGCACGGGTATTGCAAGACTGATGACGGCCTTGGGAGAGCAGGGGATTGTTTTGAAAGATTTACAAACCAATCAATCCTCGCTTGAGGATATTTTCGTGAACCTTTTGAAGGAGGGACAGCAATGAACCTTCGTGCAGTTGGTGCAATCTATAAATTTGAGATGGCGCGTTTTTTTAGAACCCTTACCCAAAGCTTTATTTCGCCCGTGATTTCGACATCGCTCTACTTTGTTGTTTTCGGAACGGCGATAGGGAGCCGCATCCAAGAGGTCGAAGGTGTTAGTTATGGCGCCTTTATTGTGCCGGGTTTAATCATGTTAAGTATCATGACACAGGCAACATCAAATGGATCGTTTGGAATTTATTTTCCAAAGTTCATCGGAACGATTTATGAGCTGTTATCTGCGCCGATTAGCTTTTTTGAAATCCTATTGGGATATGTCGGTGCTGCCGCGACCAAAGCCTTGTTTATTGGATTGGTGATTTTGTTCACCTCAGCATTTTTTGTTGATTTGGTGATACAAAATCCTGCGGTCATGCTTTTGTTTTTGGTGCTGACGTGCGTATCATTTTCTCTGCTAGGGTTCATTATCGGGATTTGGGCGAAGAATTTTGAACAATTGCAACTGGTGCCGTTGTTGGTGGTAACTCCCTTGGTGTTTTTGGGGGGCGCGTTTTATTCAACGTCAATGCTGCCACCGATTTGGCAAACCATTTCTATGTTTAACCCAGTCGTTTACCTGATTTCGGGGTTTCGTTGGGCGTTTTTTGGTTTGGCGGATGTACCGATTTTGTTCAGCCTTGTCGCCATTGGTGGATTTACCGCTGTATGTATCGCCGTTGTCGCTTGGATATTTGCAACAGGGTGGCGATTGCGCAGCTAATAACGTGATAATTTCACAAATTTTGGCAAAAGATTTTCCTGATGCCTTGTTTGTGAAGCATGTCGAGTCTACATGCGAGCCATGAAGTTACGCTTGCCCTTTTTGAAAAAAACAACCTCGGTCAATGTTGTGCGGTTGCATGGCATGATCGGGACAGGTGGCCGCAGTGCATTAAACGATGCGGCATTGGCCCCGGTTTTAGAGCGCGCATTTTCCAAAGGAAAACCTGCAGCGGTTGCCATTTCCGTAAATTCACCTGGTGGATCGCCAGTTCAAAGTTCGCTCATCGGGTCACGCATTAAGCGTCTGTCCGAGGAAAAGGAAATTCCAGTTTTCGCCTTTGTCGAGGATGTGGCGGCATCTGGTGGGTATTGGTTGGCCTCTTGCGCTGATGAAATTTTTGCGGACCCCGCATCGATTGTGGGATCAATTGGCGTGATTAGCGCAGGTTTTGGATTGCAGGATTTGATCGCCCGCTATGGGATTGAGCGACGCGTTTATACAGCAGGTAAGTCGAAATCCATGCTTGATCCATTCCGCGAAGAAAACCAAGAAGACGTAGAGCGCCTAAGATCCATTTTGGGGGATGTGCATGATGTCTTTATCCAGCATGTAAAAACGTCGCGCGGCGCTAAGATTACCCAAGATATTGATGTCTTTACTGGCGAAGTTTGGTTGGCCGAACGGGCGAAAGAATTGGGTTTGATCGACGAAGTTGGGCATCTGGTCCCAACCCTAAAGGACCGATTTGGGGACAAGGTCAAATTGCGCGTGATCGAACAGAAACGATCATTCTCGCAACGTTTTGGCCTGTCAATTTCAGATA
>JAKMGV010000309.1 GCA_022424725.1 Paracoccaceae bacterium | reverse complement strand
ATGTCCGTCAGGTTACGCTCTTGAAACCAAGGGGATAGAAGCGCTGTAATGTGATGGCGCATCGCCCAACGCGCTCCTTCGTCATTCAGATCGGCGTTATTTTCATGCGCTAAACGCTGCATCACCTCGGCACTGTCGGTCGCTTTAACTATCCCCAGCCATTGACGATCGGTTAGCCCAATAATCATGATGCGACGCCCATCCGCGCACAAGAAATCCTGTCCGTATGCGCCATAAAGCGCATTGCCCGATTTTCCGCGTTCTTGCGCATTCAGGGTCGCATCCCCGATCATCCCAAGGTGGCCAATCACGGCGGATGCCACATCCTTTAGGTTCAGATCAACCGCCTGCCCTGTGCCGTGGCGCAGGCGATGACGCTCTGCCGCAAGAAGGGCCGAAACGCACATATTTCCTGCAATCAAATCCCATGCAGGAAGGGCATTGGCCGTAGGATCGGTTGATCCCTCCGGTCCTGTGATATCCGGAATACCAAGGGCGGGGTTCACCGTGTAATCTACCTGCGGGCGGCCATGTCTGTCCCCACTTAGCGTCACAGTGATCAAATCAGGACGATGCTGTGACAATGTTTCGTGATCCATCCAACCGCGCACACGCAAGTTCGTCAGGAACAGGCCCGCATCCTCTCCCGGTGCCGTGATAATCTGCGTAATCAACTCTCTCCCACGCGGGTCTTTCATATCAATCGCGATGGATTTTTTGCCTTTGTTCATGCCGTCCCAAAACAGGCTTTGTCCGTTGGGTGCTAATGGCCAGCGTCCCGCATCCAAACCGCCCTGAAGACGATCAAACCGGATCACTTCGGCGCCCATTTGCGCCAAAGTCATTCCCGCAAGCGGCACTGCAACAAATGCCGATCCCTCGACAACGCGCATTCCATTTAAAATCCCGCTCATACTGTTGTCCCCCAAATCGCATTTGCCTGCATGCATTGATGCCCTGCCGAAGAAGTAAAGAGGCGCATGGTTGCGGCATCATCATTTACACCCAGAATTGAAAAATCTTCGCCTGCGAAGGCAGGGTGTACGCCGCGGAAATCAAAATACTGCGGCATTGCTCCACGGTGTTGCACCGCCGCTTGCATCAACAGCGTCGCCTGTAGAGGACCATGCACGACCAAACCTGGATAGCTCTCTTCATTTCGCGCATACTCAGCGTCGTAGTGGATGCGATGCGCGTTAAAGGTCACCGCAGAATAGCGGAACAACAGCGGACTGATCATATCCATTTCAATTTGAAAATCTGACGTACTAGGAATGGGTCGCTTTTTCGGGGGCGAATATGTTTTCGGGATTTCAAGGTAGGCGATATCCTGACGTTCGGTGATTGCAACCCCTTGACGCCCAGAAATAATGTGGTCCACCGTCACCAATGCCATGGGCCCAGCGGCCGTTTCTTTTTCCACCACCTCGCGAATGGTGGATGTTCGTGTAATCACATCGCCAATACGGAGGGGTGCGTAAAATTCCAACGCGCCGCCCGCCCACATACGGCGTGGCAGTTTAATTGGGGGTAGAAAATCGCCGCCTTTGGCATGCCCGTCCGTTTTCAAATCACGGGTCATTGCATCAGGGCCAAACGCACACCAATGCCACAGCCCGGGCATTGCATCCCCCATCTGTGGCGCATCGCTGCCGGCCAATCCCACAGTTGCGTGGATCATTTTGGCGCGCTCTGCCGTAATGCAGTCACGCTCTGTTTTTGTTTTTCCTGGCCAGACTGATACATTCAATTGATCCATGGGGTGCCCTCACTATGATTAGACTGAACATAGCACGAAACAAAAAATTTTCAATAAAATCAATTACTTATATGAATACAATCGTATACATTCAAAAATGCTGCGACTGCAAGGACACATTCGCGCTGAATTCATTCACCTTTTTCCTGCTTCATGCTGCGTCTGCATAGGATATGGGCAAGGTGTCGCACCCCCGTATTTCCATCCAAATTTCACAGTGTTTTTCGCCTATTTCGCAAAAATACTTGAATAATCTTGTGCCATGGTCACTCTGTCCGAAAACACAGATCACCTTGGGGATGGATATGACAAAAATCGGAATTGGCGTTGTTGGCGGTGGCTATATGGGCAAGGCGCACAGCGTTGCCATGGCCGCGGTTGGCGCCGTGTTTGACACAAAACTGCGCCCTGTTTTGCAAACGATCGCAGCCTCCTCTGCCGAAAGCGCAGAACGCTATCGCGCCAGTTATGGATACGAACGCGCTGCGCGGGATTGGCGTGATCTGGTACACGATCCCAAGGTCG
>JAKMGV010000308.1 GCA_022424725.1 Paracoccaceae bacterium | reverse complement strand
TATTCTCTGGTCACCCGTTTGGGTGAACGGGTTGTGACGGATATCCGCAAGGCCGTCTTTGGTCGTGTGATCGGAATGGGGCCAAGTTTTTATGAAACAATCCTAACGGGCGAGGTTCTGAGCCGAATTACAACGGACACCACGCTGATCCTATCTGTGATCGGATCATCGGTTTCTATTGCGTTGCGCAATCTACTCATCTTTGTCGGTGGGTTGGGGATGATGCTGCTGACCTCGGCAAAGCTGACAGGGTTGGTTTTGTTGATCGTGCCCGCAGTGATTATTCCGATCCTCACCTTGGGGCGTCGCCTGCGTAAGCTGAGCAAGGAAAACCAAGATTGGATTGCAAACAGTTCGGGCAATGCGTCGGAATACCTTGGGGCTGTGCAAACCGTTCAGGCCTTCACGCATGAGGCGCTGACGCGCAAATCGTTTGATGATGTGTCTGAAAAAAGCTTTGTCGTGGCACGTCGTAGGATCACAGCGCGCGCATGGATGACGGCAATCGTGATCTTTTTGGTCTTTACGGGTGTTGTGGGTGTTTTGTGGATTGGTGCCAATGATGTGCGGACCGATCAAATGACCGCAGGCACATTGGTGCAGTTTTTGATTTATTCCATTATGGTGGCAGGTGGTGTTGCGGCGCTCTCTGAAATATGGGGGGAATTGCAGCGGGCCGCAGGGGCAACCGAACGCTTGGTTGAATTGCTCTCGATTGAGGATACGGTTCAGGACCCAAGTGCACCACAAACCCTTTCGATGCCTGTTTCAGGGGCTATAACATTTGACGCCGTGACGTTTCATTATCCACAGCGCCCCAATACCGTTGCGCTGGACGATGTTGCGTTTCAGGTGGCAGCAGGGGAAACCGTGGCGATTGTCGGTCCCTCTGGTGCCGGGAAATCCACCATAATGCAAATGCTGTTGCGCTTTTATGATCCAGAGGTTGGGGGCATCGTCATTGATGGCGTCAATTTGCGCGACATGGCGCGTCATGATTTTCGCCAACACATCGCATTGGTTCCGCAGGATGCGGCGATCTTTGCTGTGTCTGCCATGGAAAACATCCGCTTTGGCCGTCCAGAGGCCAGTGACGCGGATGTCATCGCCGCAGCCAAGGCCGCAGCGGCGCATAATTTCATTTCGGCCTTGCCTGATGGGTATGATACCTATGTTGGGGAACGCGGTGTGATGTTGTCAGGCGGTCAAAAACAACGCATTGCCATTGCGCGCGCTATCCTGCGGGATGCACCCATCCTATTGCTGGATGAAGCAACAAGCGCCTTGGACGCAGAAAGCGAACGTTTGGTTCAGGCGGCTGTTGAAAGCCTATCGGCGGACCGCACGACCTTGGTCATTGCGCACCGTTTGGCAACTGTGAAAAAGGCGGACCGCATCCTGGTCATGGATCAGGGCAAAATCGTCGCCCAAGGCACGCACGACAGCCTAATTGCCGAACAGGGGCTTTATGCCCGTTTGGCCAAGTTGCAATTTACAGCAGGATTTGATCCAAGTTAACCTTACGGTGACTTAAATTTGGCTTGATTTTTCACCCCTTTCTACATCATTGTACAAAGCTAAAAAAACAGGGAGGAATGGCCAAATGCAGTGGGCGTCACTAGAAGACACACGGGCCTTGGAAGAAGAGTGCACATGGGCAGAACGCGATGTGCCAGTCACACTTTATGAGCTGTTGACGCGGACCAAGAATAATTTTGGATCGCGTCCTGCAGTTAGCTATCAATTGACATCAGGACCCAAGGATAAGGCCGAAACGCTATCTTGGAATGAATTGCATCAAAAAACCACGCAAACGGCGAATATGTTCCGTGCCTTGGGCGTGGGGCCAAATGATGTTGTGGCCTATATTCTTCCAAATGCCACGGAAACGGTTCTGTCCGTTTTGGGCGGGGCTGTCGCAGGGATTGTGAACCCGATCAACCCGTTGCTGGACGCAGATCAGATTGCCGCCATTTTGCGCGAAACAAATGCCAAGGTTGTCGTGACGCTAAAGGCGTTTCCAAAAACTGATATCCCGCAAAAGGCGGCCGCAGCGGTGGCAGCGGCCCCAAATGTCAAAGCGGTGGTTGAAGTTGACCTGCTGCGCTATCTGACATTCCCGAAATCAGTGATTGTGCCCCTGATCCGCCCGAAAAACCCGGTGTCGCATCAGGCGAAAATCTATGATTTTAACGCATTGATGGCGCAACAAAACACCACCTTGGATTTCGAGGACCTGCGCGAAGATCGCGTGGCGGCCTATTTCCACACAGGCGGCACCACGGGCATGCCA
>JAKMGV010000307.1 GCA_022424725.1 Paracoccaceae bacterium | reverse complement strand
AGCGGCGCGGGCACTCTATTCCACAAACGGGTATCAACAGATCGCAGTGCGGAAAAACTATTATACCTTCCCTAACGGAAGCCATGCTGATGCAATCGTCATGGAAAAATACCTGCAAAAAACAGCTGAAAACACATAATAAATTTTTCTGTTTTCCACAGAAATTCGTGAAAAACCAGTTGACGATTTGACCATTCAACGGCCTTAATACTGCATGGAATAACGCAGGGGGTGCCTGCGTTCTCAACCGGGAGAAATATCATGAGCATGATGAGTAAAATTTTAGGCGCAACAGCTGCATTCGCGCTAAGCGCAGGGGCCGCATTGGCAGAACCCGCGCTAATCTTTGACCTAGGCGGTAAATTTGACAAATCATTCAACGAAGCTGCGTTTAACGGCGCAACACGTTGGGCCGAAGAAACAGGTGGATCATTCCGCGAAATCGAATTGCAATCAGAAGCACAGCGTGAACAAGCGCTACGTCGTTTTGCCGAAGCGGGCGCAAATCCAATCGTAATGGCCGGCTTTGCATTTGCAACTGCATTGGATTCTGTTGCCGCAGACTACCCAGACACAAAATTCGCAATCATCGACATGGTTGTTGACAAACCAAACGTGCGTTCAGTGGTCTTCAACGAACACGAAGGATCATACCTCGTTGGTATGATGGCGGCGCAGGCGTCAAAATCAGGCACCGTTGGATTTATCGGCGGTATGGACATCCCATTGATCCGCAAATTCGCATGCGGATATGTCCAAGGTGTAAAAGCGGTTAACCCAAGCGCGACAGTCATTCAAAACATGACAGGCACAACACCAGCGGCATGGAACGATCCACTAAAAGGATCTGAATTAACCAAAGCACAAATCGCACAAGGTGCGGATGTTGTGTACGCAGCGGCGGGTGGCACAGGCGTTGGCGTTCTGCAAACAGCAGCGGACGAAGGCATTTTGTCAATCGGTGTGGACAGCAACCAAAACTACATGCACTCAGGCAAGGTTTTGACATCTATGTTGAAGCGCGTTGATAACGCTGTTTACGATGCGTTCACACAAGGTGCCAACCTTGAAACAGGGTTCAACGTAATGGGTCTTGCTAACGGTGGTGTTGGCTATGCACTTGACGAGCACAACGCATCATTGGTCAGCGCAGATATGCAAGCCTCTGTAGATGCAGCGGCAGGACAAATCGCATCAGGCGCATTGTCAGTGCATGATTATATGTCAGACAATGCCTGCCCAGTCGAATAAACAAGATGGGCAATGCAAACACAGCGGGGCGGCAGGAAACTGCCGCCCCAGCCATTGAGCTTCGCGGCATTTCCAAAGCCTTTGGCCCCGTTCAAGCGAACAAAGATATTTCAATCCGCGTCATGCCCGGCACGATCCACGGGATCATTGGCGAAAACGGTGCGGGCAAATCGACGTTAATGTCGATCCTTTTTGGTTATTACAAAGCCGATGCTGGTGAAATTTTCATCAGCGGTCAAAAAACACAAATACCCGATAGTCAGGCAGCAATCGCTGCAGGCATCGGAATGGTATTTCAACACTTCAAATTGGTGCAGAATTTCACAGTTCTGGAAAACGTTATCTTAGGTGCCGAGGATGGCGCCCTACTGAATATGTCCCTTCGCAATGCGCGCGCAACATTGCGCCAATTGGCCCAAGAATACGAGCTTGAGGTCGATCCAGATGCCGTGATCGAGGACCTGTCTGTTGGGCACCAACAGCGTGTCGAAATCCTAAAGGCGTTGTACCGTCAGGCGGAAATTCTAATCCTGGACGAACCAACAGGCGTCTTAACCCCCTCTGAGGCCGATCAACTTTTCCGTATCCTGCGCCGCCTGCGGGAAGAGGGGAAAACAATCATCCTAATTACGCATAAATTGCGTGAAATTATGGACATCACCGATACCGTGTCAGTTATGCGACGTGGGGAAATGACAGCAACGGTGAAAACCAGCGAAACCAACCCCCAAGAATTGGCCGAGCTTATGGTCGGGCGCAAAGTTTTGTTACGCGTAGACAAAGCGCCAGCACAGCCAAAAAACGTTGTTCTAGAAATCGAAAATCTGCGCGTCATCGACGATGCAGGCGTCGAACGCGTCAAGGGGATCAACCTGAATTTGCGTGCGGGTGAAGTTCTGGGAATTGCGGGGGTCGCTGGTAATGGGCAATCAGAATTGCTTGAGGTGTTGGGCGGATACCAGACCGCAAGCGGTAAGATCACCGTAAACGGACAGGAAATCGACCTAACAGGTAAGAAATCAGACGGTCAATCCCGCCGCGCCCG
>JAKMGV010000306.1 GCA_022424725.1 Paracoccaceae bacterium | reverse complement strand
CTTCATAGAATTTACCCGCTTGCGCTTTAGTCAATTGGATACGCTTTTGTGCAACGATGCGAAGACCCGCATCTTCGAATTTCGCGTTGATTTTACCTGTTAGGTTGCGCGCTGTTGCATCTGGTTTAATGATGCTTAGGGTACGTTCGGTCGCCATGATGTTTCCTTTTGCGATATGCACTATGTGCCTGATTTAAATCTGGGCGCTGGGTAGCATGCCCTCTTTCATTTGAAAAGTGCCATTTCCGCGCGTCTTACAATTTGGCTTTGGCATTTACAAATCTGTCAAAATCGGGTCATTGACTGTGCAAACGAACCCAGATGCGGATGACACGTCGGATATGATCAAACTCCATGATATCTCTTATTCGGTTGAGGGGCGGCCTCTGCTTGAAAATGCCTCTGCAACCATTCCTGCAGGGCATAAGGTGGGCTTGGTTGGGCGCAACGGGACAGGCAAAACAACGCTGTTTCGTTTGATCCGTGGGGAACTGTCCTTGGAAACAGGGTCGATTGAACTGCCCCGACAGGCCCGCATTGGTGGCGTAGCCCAAGAGGTGCCTGGAAATGACATATCCCTATTGGATACGGTGCTTGCGGCAGACGCCGAACGCGCCGATTTGCTGGCAGAAGCAGAGCGCGCGGATGATCCAAACCGCATCGCCGAAATTCAAACCCGCCTTGCCGATATTGATGCCTGGTCTGCCGAAGGACGCGCGTCATCCATATTGAAAGGGTTGGGGTTTTCACCCGAAAAACAACAGATGCCCTGTTCGGCCTTTTCAGGTGGATGGCGGATGCGCGTGGCCTTGGCCGCCGTTTTGTTTGCACAGCCCGATCTGTTGTTATTGGATGAACCGACCAACTATTTGGACCTAGAGGGGGCGATTTGGCTGGAAAGCTATTTGGCGAAATATCCCCATACCGTGATCATCGTCAGCCATGATCGCGGCCTGTTGAATCGCGCCGTTGGATCAATCCTGCATCTTGAGGATCGCAAACTGACGTTTTACCAAGGGGCCTATGACACATTCGCCAAAACCCGTGCGGCGCGTTTGGCCAGTGCAGAGGCCGAGGCCAAACGCCAAGATGCACGGCGGGCGCATTTGCAATCCTATGTGGATCGTTTCAGATACAAGGCGGACAAGGCAAAACAGGCCCAATCGCGCCTGAAGATGATTGCAAAACTTGAACCCATCACGCGCCCACAAGAGGCCGCCTTGCGCCGCTTTTCCTTTCCTGAACCAGAAGAGTTGTCGCCGCCGATTGTGCGCGTGGAAAATGGAACTGTAGGATATGAGGATACTGCAATCCTGTCCCGCCTTGATTTGCGCATCGATCAGGATGATCGCATCGCGCTTTTGGGGCAAAATGGCGAAGGTAAATCAACCCTGTCCAAGCTGATCTCAGGCCGCCTGAACCCGATGGCAGGGCGCGTTTTGGCATCCAATAAATTGCGCATCGGATATTTCGCGCAGCATCAGGTCGATGAACTTTTTGTGGATGAAACGCCACTGGATCACATTCGCCGCCTGCGCCCAGAAAAAACACCTGCGCAGTTGCGCGCCATTTTGGGGGGATTTGGCATTGGTGCAGAACAGGCCGATACAGAAGTTGGGCGTTTATCCGGGGGACAAAAGGCGCGGCTTTCCCTGTTGCTTGCGACGATAGATGCACCGCATTTGTTGATCTTGGACGAACCGACCAACCACCTTGATATCGAAAGCCGCGAGGCATTGGTTGAGGCATTGACGGCCTATTCAGGGGCCGTGGTACTGGTCAGTCACGATATGCATTTGCTGTCCCTTGTGGCAGATCGTTTGTGGTTGGTCAAAGGCGGGCGCGTAACCCCCTATGACGATGATTTGGACACCTATCGCAGTCAGTTGTTGTCAGGGGACAAACCCACCACCAAGGCAACAGGTGATAAGCCCAAAGTCAAAAAGGCCAGCCGTGATGAAATTCTGGCCTTGCGCGCCGAGGTGCGCAAATGCGAGGGTCGTTTGGAAAAGCTGATGGAGATGCATGAAAAGCTTTCTGCAAAACTGGCCGATCCAGAATTGTACAGTGATAAAAACATTGCAGATCTTGAAGTTTGGAACAAAAAATTTGCAGAAGTCGAAGAGGCGATGTCACGTGCCGAAACCCTATGGGTCACGGCACAAGAAAAATTGGATACGGCTGAAAATAAGGGTTAGGGATGCCCGTTAAATACGATGAATATTATAGCGCACAGGACCACGCGCTTGGCCCTGCGTTCAAAGACGTCATTGCCTTTTTCCAAAATCTGGAAGTAGGGCAAAC
>JAKMGV010000305.1 GCA_022424725.1 Paracoccaceae bacterium | reverse complement strand
CCCAGAACGGGCTGTTTGGCCAGTTGGTCAACCCATTCTAAATGTTTGGGCAGACAGGTCCGTTTTAGATCATAGTGGTCAACGATATGCTGGCGTGCCGCCGTACCCAATTTTTCGCGCAGCGCTTTATCGTCAAGCAACTGACAGGTTTTTTCAACCAAACCGACCTGATCAAAGAAATCGATAAACAACCCCGTTTCGCCATCTACCATCGCCTCTTTCACGGGCGCTGTATCGCTCGCCACAATGGCGGCACCCGCACTCATCGCTTCAAGAAGGCTCCAACTTAGGACAAAGGGATAGGTCAGATAAATACGCACGCGACTGACCTGCATCATGTTTAGGAATCGACCATAAGGCACGCGGCCTAGGTAATGAACCCGCTTCCAATCCTGATCCGAAATTTTATCGCGCACCTCATCAATAAAAATCTGTTTCCATGTTTTGCCCTTGGGGGGACGTACGCCATAACTGGTTTCATCACCGCCCAGCATAACCACTTGTGCATTGGGGCGCTTTTTCAGCAACTCGGGCAATGCGCGCATGAAAATGTGATATCCGCGATAGGGTTCAAGGTTGTGATTGATGAATGTAATCACTTCGTCATCGCGCGTTAGTTTCGCACCATTGTCCAGTTCCAATTCTGCATCGGGTTTTGGCGCAACCAAATCCGTGTCGATGCCATCATGTTGTACTGTGATCCGTTTCCGAAAACTGGGGGGAAAGGTATCCGCCTGAAAATGCGTCGGACTTAGTCCCGCTTCGGCAATGGGAAAATGCAGGTGATTGTTTTGATTACGAATCCGCATGCGCAGCGCGTCTTTTCCATGAATGCCCGGATCAAATTCAGGATCAAATCCCATATGGGGATAGGCCGCATGGTGATAAAGCTCACAATAAAGCCCCATACGCGCAGTTGGCCAAACGTCCTTTGGGAACAGGCTTTCGCCCCATCCATGGTGCGCCAGAATGACATCAGGCGTAAAACCACTGTTCCGCAATTTAATTGCGGCGTCATAACAGGCCTCGCCTCGAATGATCTTGGTCTCAAGATCAACGATCCATGGATGTGCATCTTTGGAACTGCTGCGCCGAATGCCATAGGGCAGGATGCGCACACCGTTCCACATCGCGGTTTTTTGCACCTTGGGGGTCAGCGCAACCACCTCATCCCCACGCGCGGCAAGTGCAGGGCCAAGGTATTTATACTGTCCGGGAAAATTTTGATGAATTAAGAGTACGCGTATACTTATTACCTTTAGACCCTAACACGACGACGTGCAAAGAAAACGAGTTAAACAGAACGTTGATTAGGCGGGATTGCAATATGGATCCGTTTTTTGACGATAGGCCTCTGATCCAGGCAACGCGCTTCCTGCATTGCCCAGCGCGTCCAAATCACCACCCGCGGTTAGGCCATACCCCAAAACACCCTCGCGCCCGCATGAACATGCGGCGATAGGCATTCACGGCCTTGGTTGCCAGATTCGTTTCGTCCTGATCAATCGCAAAAAAGACTGTGGTGTCATCCTGATAGGTGACCTCTAAATGCTGATATAATCCGATACCGATAGCGACGGCGCCCGCGGTGATCACCGCCCATTCGCCTGTCGACCATCCGCCATCTTCGTCATAAACAAACGCTAAAATTCTTTTTTGCATCCCAATTTACTTTCTACCCTTTATAACAGGCTACACAGGTTCTCTCGCATCGCCGGATCCTTACCCATGGTCCCCGACATCGACGATATTCCAAAGCCCAAACACCCGCGCAAAACGATTGTTTTATAGCGAATGACCTCTAACAATTTATCCAGTGGCCCCATCCCTTCTTGTGTCTGGGGATTCATCTAAATCGGCATATTCGACATAATGATATAGGATAATTCGTTAGTGACCTCTTGTTTCGGATCAATTTTGAACACCGTATACATTCCCATCGCAAGCGTGCAGACGCCGGCGGTGAGTATGACCCATTCAACTGTAATCGCGCCTTCCTCATTTTTGCCAAAAGCCTGTAGTTTTGCCCACAGTTTTTGGCATTTCACATTCCAATTCATCATGACATATCCACCTTGGGTGACGCCCACATGGGTGGGCCACATCTGTTAAGCCGTTCGAAAACAGACTGTTGCAAATGCGAATCCACACGTTCTGATCGTGCAATCGCCACACCACATCCCAAAAAGGGGACACGATGGATTTATTATGGAAACAGATTAGGCAGCAGACCCGACAATATTATGGGCGGATTATGAAAACTTTGGGGCAGGGCTAAAAATGTGCACCCCAAACTCGCGCCTTATTT
>JAKMGV010000107.1 GCA_022424725.1 Paracoccaceae bacterium | reverse complement strand
TGATCGTAAACAAGTCGCGTTGATCGACCCGATCAAAGAGCTTGGTCTACACGAAATGTCTGTGAAACTTCACCCAGAAGTCTCTGCAACAATCGTCATGAACGTTGCACGCTCAATGGAAGAAGCAGAACTACAAGCATCAGGTAAATCAATCCAAGAATTGGCAGCTGAAGAAGAAGAAGCGGCAGAATTCGAGATTGCAGAATTGTTCGACGATATCGGCGGCGCTGCCGCTGATGACGACGACGAAGGCCCTGTTGCAACACCAGAAGACGACGCATAAGCGCCCTCTTCTAGCACAAAAAATTTGGAACTCGCCCGATCCCCATGGATTTGGCGGGTTTCTTTTTGAGCCGTGATGAGATGCAGCCAACCTAAAACTCAAATAGCTTACAAGATTTCTTTGCCTCGATCAGTTGGATTTTGATCCCATAAGTGACGGACTGGATCAAAATCCAATCGCTCGGGTATGAACAGTGTTTTTGAAGGTCGTGATCCGCGGAATCGTGAAAACAGTCATCAAGCACTTTCGCACCGTCAAAATCGTGATCCTAGCGTGATCGACAGGTGATTTGATGGTTTGATCCGTTTCCTAAAAACAACACTACCCGAGATCGGATAATATTTCAATTCACACAGCCTTCACGCAACAAATGAAAAGATTTTTGTGATTTTCTTTTCATTTCATGTCATTTTGGCGGTTGACCTCCCCTACCCACCCCCATAATGTGCGCGATAAGAAGCAAGGAGTCCTTTGATGTTTGATGTGCTGAACGTCGTGGTTATAAGGCGCATGGGTCGGTAACGTCACCATTACGTAGACCCCATGCGCCCCCGCCAAAATCGGGGGCTTTTTTAATGCGAAACAGAACCTGCTGTTGAAAACGGAGCAAATGACAATGACACGCCAAATGACCGGAGCAAAAATGATCGTCCAAGCCCTAAAGGATCAGGGTGTCGATACCGTATTTGGGTATCCTGGCGGTGCGGTGCTGCCGATCTATGACGAGATTTTCCAACAAAATGACATTCGCCATATTCTGGTGCGACATGAACAGGGGGCCGTTCACGCAGCCGAAGGATATGCGCGTTCGACCGGCAAACCAGGCGTTGTTTTGGTGACATCTGGACCCGGCGCAACAAACGCGGTCACAGGCCTGACCGACGCCCTATTGGACAGTATTCCATTGGTCGTTCTGACGGGTCAGGTTCCGACATTCATGATCGGATCGGATGCGTTTCAAGAGGCCGATACAATCGGCATTACGCGCCCTTGCACAAAACACAATTGGTTGGTGAAAGACACCGCAGACCTATCGTCAACCATTCATGAGGCATTCCACGTGGCCACATCGGGCCGCCCGGGTCCTGTGTTGGTGGACATCCCCAAGGATGTGCAATTCGCATCCGCCGCCTATGAAGAAACACAAAAAGCCAAGACCGCGCATTATGCCCCCAAGGTCAAAGGCGACATTGAACAGATTACCAAACTGGTCGAGGCCATGGAAAAGGCCGAACGCCCCGTGTTTTACACAGGTGGCGGCGTTATCAACTCTGGCCCTGCCGCCAGCCAGTTGTTGCGCGAATTGGTCGATGCGACGGGCTTCCCGATCACATCAACGTTGATGGGCCTTGGTTCTTATCCTGCCTCTGGGAAAAATTGGTTGGGTATGTTGGGCATGCACGGCCTTTATGAGGCGAACTTGGCCATGCATGATTGTGATCTGATGATCAACATTGGCGCGCGCTTTGATGACCGTATCACAGGCCGCCTTGATGCGTTCAGTCCGAAATCGAAAAAAGCGCATATCGATATTGACCCATCCTCAATCAACAAGGTTATCCAAGTTGATATCCCCATCATCGGCGATGTCGGCCATGTTTTGGAAGATATGCTTAAAATTTGGAAATCGCGTGGCCGCAAGGTGAACGCAAGCGGTCTGCAAAAATGGTGGGCCGAGATTGAAGATTGGCAAAAGGTGAACTGCCTGAAGTTTGAACAAAAGGGCAGCACAATCAAACCACAGCATGCGCTTGCACGTTTGGAGGAACTGACCAAACACCGCAAAGATCGCTTTATCTGCACAGAGGTTGGCCAACACCAAATGTGGGCCGCGCAATATTTGGGCTTTGAAAATCCAAACCAATGGATGACATCGGGCGGATTGGGCACAATGGGATACGGTTTCCCCGCCTCAATCGGTGTGCAAATTGCGCATCCTGATGCCTTGGTCGTCAATGTTGCGGGCGAAGCATCCTGGTTGATGAATATGCAGGAAATGGGCACCGCGATCCAATATCGTTTGCCTGTAAAACAATTCATTTTGAACAACGAACGTTTGGGGATGGTCCGTCAGTGGCAGGAATTGTTGCATGGCGAACGCTATTCGCATTCATGGTCAGATGCATTGCCCGATTTTGTGAAATTGGCCGAAGCCTTTGGTGCCAAAGGGATTTTGTGCAGTGATCCTGCCGATCTAGACGATGCGATCATGGAAATGCTGAACTACGACGGTCCTGTGATCTTTGATTGCTTGGTGGAAAAACATGAAAACTGTTTCCCAATGATCCCATCAGGCGAACCGCACAATAAAATGTTGTTGGGCGAGGCCAGCACAAAGGATGCAATCGGCACATCAGGCGCGGTATTGGTATAAGGAATAAGGGCATGTCAGCATTGAAAATCAAAAAAGGGTCGACCAAGCATTCGGCCTATAACCTGCGTGCGAATTTTGGCGACGAAATTGAAACACATACGTTAGCAGTTATCGTTGATAACGAAGCGGGTGTTTTGGCCCGCGTCATCGGTTTGTTTTCAGGCCGCGGTTATAATATCGAAAGCCTGACAGTTGCCGAGGTGGATCATCAAGGCCACCTAAGCCGCATCACAATTGTCACCACAGGCACACCTGCCGTGATTGAACAGATCAAGGCGCAGTTGGGCCGTATTGTTCCTGTACATGAAGTACACGACCTGACCGTCGAAGGGGCGGCAGTTGAACGTGAACTGGCCCTGATCAAGGTTGCAGGATCAGGTGATAAACGTGTTGAAGCTTTGCGGTTGGCAGATATTTTCCGCGCCCAAGTGGTTGATAGCACATTGGATACTTTCGTTTTTCAAATCACGGGCACACCTGACAAAATCGACGCATTCGCTGATTTGATGCGCCCTCTTGGTTTGACCGAAATGGCCCGCACGGGTGTGGCCGCGCTGTCGCGCGGAATGGAAACGGCCCACCCCGACTGATTGCACATATTTTCATCACAAAATAAACGCACAACAACCCAAGGTTGTTAATTGGTCTGTCTTTGTAGCAACACTGCTGCAAAACAAATCAAACCCCGTCAATACGCTTGAACGGGCACTCCAAGTTTGGCACGTTCCTAAGCTACAGCTTATGGCTGCGTCGCCGTTTTTATTGTTTTTCGTGTTTTGGTATTGGGCGCACGGCATGACAACATACGAACGATGGAACGACTACGATAATGCCCAACGATGCAGGTCAAGACCGCTCTCCTGCGGATATTCGCGCGGTTTTTTCTCAGAACTTAAAGGAACTGATGGGGGCTTCGCCGAATGTTTCGGCATTGTGCTGCGAACTTTCTTTGAACCGCACGCAATTTAACCACTACCTTGCGGGCGAAAGCTTTCCGCGGCCAGATATTTTGCAAAAAATATGCCTACATTTTGGACTGGATGCGCAGATTTTATTGCAACCGTTGTCTGAATTGAAGAATGACCCATCCAATGCGCAGGCATTTTACGGATTGCACGAATTTCTAAACATGCGCCCAGGCAATGTGCCTGAACATTTGTTTCCGTCAGGTTTCTATGTGTTTTCACGCCACAGCTTTATCTATCCCGACACGTTCATCCAAGGCATCGTGCATGTGTATCGCAAGGATGGTATGACATATATCACAGGGCGGGAACCGATATCAGAAATGCGCAAACAATCGCTGCCGATTGACAAATACGCCCGCGAATTTCGGGGTATGGTTTTGGCAATGGATACAGGGTTGGGCATGTTGGTGTCGCGCAGGCGGTTTATGACAGGATCCTTTAATTTCGTCGCCCCCGTACCCTCCTTTGAAAACAACTATTGGCAAGGGTATGCGGTGCGCACATCGCGGGAATTCAACACCACATCACGTGCCTCGCGCATGGTGTACCAATATTTGGGTCGGTTTTCGGATCAGGTGCTTGCGACAGCGCGCAAATCGGGACTGTGCACTGTGGATGAATTGCCCAGTTATCACAAGACGTTGTTGTTGCTGGACCGTCCGTTTAAATAAATCTTCTTTGATGTCGGAATTAGAAAAGGACAGTCGCGGATAAGCCTGTGCGCCAAAACTTGGTATTATATCCATAATTCCAAGACTATCGGAGGATACCATGGCACATCTAACGGACCTATCCCGCGTAAAAGAACCCCTTGGCACAGCAAATGGGTTGCCCAACGCGCATTACATTGACCCTGCTGTTTTTGCAGAGGAACGTGACGCATTGCTGTTTGGTCAATGGGCCGGGTTGGCTGTAGCCGCCGACGTGCCAGAGGCAGGAGACGCCAAGCCAATTACATTCATGGGTATGCCGTTATTATTGCTGCGCGATCGCAATGATCAGGTGCGCGTGTTCCAAAACACATGCCGTCACCGTGGGATGATTTTGGTGGAAGAACCCCGCAAGATCGAGGGTGCCATCCGCTGCCCCTATCACAGTTGGTGCTATTCAACCGAAGGCAAACTGGTCTCCACCCCACATGTTGGCGGACCGGGTCGGAACACGCATCCCGATGTGGATCGTGCGACACTGGGCCTTATCGAAATTCGCAGCCACATTTGGCGCGATGTTGTTTGGGTGAATGTGGATGGACAGGCCCCCGAATTTGAGGTGGCCATGAAACCCGTGATGGATCGTTGGGCCGAATTTGAACGCCCCCTATATCACGGGGGCGCAGACAGCAAATTTGTTTTGTCCGTGAAATCCAACTGGAAACTTGCGGTCGAAAATTATTGCGAAAGCTATCACCTGCCATGGGTGCACCCGGGTTTGAATAGCTATTCGCGTCTTGAAGACCATTACAATATCGAAGAATACGGCGCCTATTCGGGTCAGGGCACATTGGTTTATCGCCAACTAGAGGGGACCAATGGCGCGAAATTCACGGATTTCGAAGGGTTGGACGCAAAATGGGACACGGCGGCAGAATATATTTCAGTCTATCCTAACGTGTTGTTGGGAATGCACCGCGATCATGCCTTTGCCATTGTTTTGGTCCCAAAAGGCCCAGAAGAAACCGAAGAAAACATTCACTTGTATTACGCCACCCCTGAAACAGATGCAGAACTGCGTGCCAAAAATACCGAACAGTGGAAAGTGGTCTTTGAAGAGGATATTTTCGTGGTTGAAGGCATGCAACGCGGTCGCCATGGCGTAAACTTTGACGGCGGGCGGTTTTCCCCTGCGATGGATGGCCCTACACATTGCTTTCATGACTGGGTCGCGGGCAAGGTGAACGAACGCCGCGCAATGGCCAACGCCGCGGAATGATACCCACAGATCAGGATCTATTAAACGCGCATGCGGCTGGTGATACCGCCCGCCTGTGCGAGCTGTATCATCAGGCGGCATTGGCAAGCGATGACATTGACGCCGCCTGTTTTTACGCCACACATGCCTTCGTGTTCGCGCTGGAATGCGATCATCCAACGCGTTGCGATATTCATGCATTTCTGGTCAAACACGGGCGCGAAGAATAGCTGCATCAGCATATGACTTGATCCCACCCCTTCGAATTGACACCGCCTGAAAATAGGCGCATCAGGGTGGAGATGAAATTACCTGCATCTATCATATTCACCACTGCGATCCTAATCCTTGGCCTGATTGCGGGTTGGGGTGCGGCCACCATAACGCCCCTGCCCCTGCCATGGATGTTGGGGCCACTGTTGATCACGGCGATTTTTGTGATGGTGCGGCCCACAGCCATCCCATCGGGATATCAGTTTCCCAAACGCTTTCGCCTGATCTTTATCGCCATCATTGGTTTGATGATCGGGACGCAAGTCACATGGGACATCGTTGGCAATCTGCCCAGCTATTGGCCCAGTTTGATTGCCATTGTTCTGTTCATTCTGGCAGCACAGGCATTTAATATGACCGTGTTTCAACGCCTGGGCGGATATGACCGCGCGACCGCCTTTTATTGTTCGGCCCCAGGTGGCTTGATGGAAAGCATCGCCTTGGGCGAAGCGGCAGGGTGCGATGTACGCCTGCTGACGATGCAGCAATTTACACGGATCA
>JAKMGV010000106.1 GCA_022424725.1 Paracoccaceae bacterium | reverse complement strand
ATCCGCTGGGGGCATCGGGTAATTATTCAGATCTTTCGCGTACACCCATGCCAGTTTTTGACCCTCTTTGCCCTGAACTATACCATCCCATTTGCGGCAGGCAAACAGCGGCATCAAGAGATGAAAACCATCATATGTGTGCGACGCAAACGTTAGCGGCGCTAAACAGCTGGACCATGTTTCGATCCCCAGTTCTTCATGTAACTCACGTACCAGCGCGTCTTCTGGGGTTTCACCGGCCTCAACCTTTCCCCCTGGGAATTCCCACAGCCCTGCCATGGATTTACCATCGGGTCGTTGTGCCAACAAAACGCGTCCATCGGGGTCAATAAGTGCGACAGCAGAAACCAAAATAATCTTCATGACCGATAGTCCGCATTAATTTCGATATATCCGTGCGTCAAATCACAGGTCCACACGGTTGATTTTCCATCACCAATTCCGACATCGACATTCAGTACGATGTGCTCATTTTTCATGTAGTTTGCGCCATCATCTTCGCGATAGTCATCTGCAATCCAACCTTCTTTCGCAACCAAAATATCCCCAAACGAAATTGACAAAAGATCACGATCTGCCGCCGCGCCTGATTTCCCGATTGCCATCACAACGCGTCCCCAATTGGGATCTTCACCTGCAATTGCGGTTTTGATCAGGGGTGAATTTGCAATGGCCATCGCGTGCGTTTTCGCATCGGCATCGTTGGCAGCGCCTGACACATTGATTTCAACAAATTTGGTGGCACCTTCCCCGTCCCGAACGACAAGGTGCGCGAGCTCCAACATGACCGAGTTTAGCGCGCCCCTAAATGCATTATCTGCCTCCCCGATCGCGATCCCACTCGCGCCTGTTGCAACCGCCAACAGTGTATCAGATGTGGATGTATCACTGTCGACTGTGATGCAGTTGAACGTCTGATCTGTGATCGACGAAATCATCTGTTGCAAAACCGACTGTTCAATTTTTGCATCCGTGAAAATATAAACCAACATTGTCGCCATATCGGGTGCAATCATGCCCGAGCCTTTGGCGATCCCAGCGATGTTAACAGGCCCCGCTGGTGTTTCAACGACAGCAGACGCACCTTTGGCGTAGGTGTCCGTGGTCATGATCGCGCGCGCCGCATCCTCAAGCGCGTTTTCGGATAAATTGCTGTTCAATTCATCGATCACCGCAATGACGCGATCATGTGGCAATGGCTCACCAATGACACCCGTTGACGAAGTGAAAACACGTTCAACAGGCATATTTGTTAAATCTGCGACGGCAGATGTAATTGCCTCTACCGATGCACGACCAAATTTTCCTGTAAACGCATTGGCATTTCCAGAATTCACCAAAATGGCCACACCCGTATCGTTGGATTTCCCGATTTTATCCTGACAATCCAAGACAGGCGCCGCCCGCGTTGCTGATTTTGTGAAAACTCCTGCGACGCTGCTGCCTGCATCTGCAACGGCCAACATGACATCTGTTCGGCCCTGATATTTGACACCAGCAGCTGCAGTTGCAAACCGCACCCCCTTTATCACAGATAAATCTGGAAACGCCTTTGGGGCCAGTGGGGAAACCTTTGTGATAACGGCCATGAGTTAGTCCAACTCTGAGATATCTGCTTTGACCGCATCAACGTCCAGCGTTGATTGATCAACACGCACAACTGCGGCGCCATCAACCATGACTTTCACACGCTCTTCAATCGCGACGCGTTGAAGCTCGGCTGCGATTTCTCCGCTTACTTCTTCAAATGCAGGAGCCTGAACTGCCCGCATGTCGTTTAGTATGATCACATGCCAACCGAATTGAGTTTGCACAGGCAACGGGGACACTTCACCCACTGTCAAGCTCATCACCGCTTGTTCAAATGGCGCGACCATCCGACCCTGACCAAACCAACCAAGCGCCCCACCGTTGGGGCCAGACGGACCAGTTGAAAACTCTTGCGCCAATGCCGCAAAATCTGCGCCGTCAGATAGTCTGACAATCAGGTCCTTGGCTTCTTCTTCGCTTTCGACCAAGATGTGCGATGCATTATATTCACGCCCTAAATCTGCGCTCTGAAATGTTGCATCATAATACGCGCGCAGCTTATCTTCACTTGTCGCTTCTGTGGTGATTTCGTCAATCATTTGCGATGCCGTTAGGATGCGTCGCTCGTTATCCACTGCAAATTCAATATATTTCGCATTCGGATTGGTGGCAGCCTGGGCAAGCACGGTTTGTTGAATGATCTGATCGACAATTCCTTGGAATACTTGCTCTGCAGGCAATGACTTATACTGTTGTGGCAAGGTATCGTACACCATCACAACGTGACCCATCTTGATCTCTTCGCCATTTACTGTCGCGACGACGACATCCGAGTCAACGGATGACTGCGCATTTGCCACACTTGCCAATAAGCCTGCTGCAACCGTCAATTTGGTCATAATTTGCAATAGTTTCATAGAAAACTCCTATATTCGCCCTGTCGATCAGCCCGCGCCGTTGACACTTATTATTCGCCCCCTTACATCGCTATGAGCAATATAAAAAAGTGCTATTCCTCTCTAATTGCTGCGGGTACGCCTAGCAAGACAATGAATGTAAAAATAGTACAAGATGAACGGAGTGACGATGTTTGGTCTAGGAACAATTACGCGCAAGGTGTTTGGCACCCAAAACGACCGCAAAGTTAAATCTGTTCGTCCGTTGATCGAAAAAATCAACGCATTGGAACCCGAGTTCGAAGCCCTGAGCGACGCGCAATTGATCGAGAAAACCGCCGAGTTCAAATCACGTTATGAAAATGGTGAAACGCTTGACGCGCTGTTAGCAGAAGCATTTGCAAACTGTCGTGAGGGCGCCAAGCGTGCACTTGGTCTGCGCGCGTTTGATGTTCAGTTGATCGGTGGTATTTTTCTTCATCGCGGCAATATTGCAGAAATGAAAACGGGGGAAGGTAAAACACTGGTTGCGACCTTCCCAGCCTATTTGAATGCCCTAACTGGCCGTGGCGTGCACGTGGTGACCGTGAATGACTATCTGGCAAAGCGTGACGCAGACTGGATGTCAAATGTGTTTACCGCCCTTGGTATGACAACAGGCGTTGTTTATCCGCAGCAAGAAGAGGCAGAAAAATCAGCTGCCTATGCGTGTGACGTGACCTACGCCACGAACAATGAATTAGGGTTCGATTATTTGCGCGACAACATGCGCGGCAGCATCGAGGAAATGGCCCAACGCGACCATCATTTTGCAATCGTCGACGAGGTGGACAGCATTTTGGTCGATGAGGCGCGAACACCGCTGATCATTTCGGGCCCGTCTCAGGATCGCTCGGACCTATACATCAAGATCAATCAGTTGATCCCAGAGCTAAAAGACGAACACTACACATTAGATGAAAAGACACGCAATGTAAGTTTCACAGATGAAGGCAACGATTTCCTTGAAGAAATCCTTCAACTGCATGGCGTACTACCCGAGGGTCAGTCACTTTATGATCCAGAAAGCACCACAATCGTCCATCACGTGAACCAAGGTTTGCGTGCGTTCAAACTGTTTACCCGTGACAAAGATTACATCGTGCGTGACGGTCAGGTGGTTTTGATCGATGAATTCACAGGGCGCATGATGGCAGGGCGCCGTTTATCCGATGGCCTTCACCAAGCGATCGAAGCCAAAGAAGGATGCCAAATTCAGCCCGAAAATGTCACGTTGGCAAGCGTTACGTTCCAAAACTACTTCCGTCTTTACGACAAATTGGGTGGAATGACAGGAACGGCCGCAACGGAAGCTGAAGAATTTATGGAAATCTACAAACTTGGCGTTGTGGAAATCCCGACAAATCGCCCGATTGCACGCCTTGATGAAGATGACAAAGTGTATCGTACAACCCAAGAAAAATACGACGCGATTGTCGCAACGATCAAAGAGGCCAACGCAAAAGGTCAGCCAATTTTGGTTGGCACAACATCAATTGAAAAATCGGAATTGTTATCCCAACAACTGACAAATGCCGGAATTATACATAACGTTCTAAATGCGCGTCAGCACGAACAAGAGGCGCAAATTGTTGCTGATGCGGGCAAATTGGGTGCCGTTACGATCGCGACCAACATGGCAGGCCGCGGTACGGACATCAAACTGGGCGGCAATGTCGAATTCAAAATCATGGACGCCATCGCCGCAAACCCAGACGGACACCCAGACGAAATTCGTGCACAAATCGAAGAAGCGCACAAAACGGATGAACAAGCGGTTAAAGATGCAGGCGGTTTGTTCGTCTTGGCCACAGAACGCCACGAAAGCCGCCGCATTGATAATCAGTTACGTGGTCGATCCGGTCGTCAGGGTGATCCAGGCCGTTCATCATTCTTCCTAAGTCTTGATGATGACCTAATGCGCATCTTTGGCTCTGAGCGCCTTGATAAAATCTTGGGTACGTTGGGTATGCAAGAGGGCGAGGCCATTGAACACCCCTGGGTGAACAAATCGCTAGAACGCGCGCAGGCGAAGGTCGAAGGCCGCAACTTTGATATCCGCAAACAGTTGTTGAAATTTGACGATGTCATGAATGATCAGCGTAAGGCGATTTTCGAACAACGCTTGGATATCATGCAGTCCGAAGATCTAAATGAAATCATTGTTGATATGCGTAACGATGTTGTCGATGATCTGATCGAAACATACATGCCGCCACGCTCATATGCCGACCAATGGGACACAGAAGGGTTATACGCAGCTGTCATTGAAAACCTAAATCTGGACGTGCCTGTCATTGCATGGGCCGCAGAAGAGGGTGTCGACGATGACGTATTGCGCGAACGTTTAGAGGAAGCCGCGGACAAGCAGCTTGCAGAAAAGCAAGAGGCCTTTGGTAAAGAAAGCTTTGCCCAGGTCCAACGGCAAGTATTGCTCAGCACAATTGATAGTAAATGGCGCGAACATTTGTTGATGTTGGAACATTTGCGAAGCGTTGTTAGTTTCCGAGGATACGCGCAACGCGATCCATTGAACGAATACAAAAATGAAGCGTTCCAGCTGTTTGAATCCCTGTTGAATGGACTGCGTGTTGATGTGACACAACAAATTGGTCGTATACGCCCACTGACAGAAGAAGAGCGGCAAGCAATGATGCAACAAATGCTGGCGCAGCAAATTCAGGCACAAGGTGCACAGCAAGTTGCAGCCGAACAAGAAGCTGAAGCGTTGGACGTATCTGAATTGCCAGAAGGCTGGGAGCAAACAGGCCGCAATGAAACCTGCCCTTGCGGTTCAGGCAAAAAATTCAAGCATTGCCACGGCCGCCTGACTTAAGACCTGCGCCCACTGGGAACCGCGTTTGAAGATGTTAACGTTCCGTTAACCTCTTTGTCAAAATTCGGACCAAGTGTGGCGCGAAGGACCAATATTTTCTTGTCAGCGCCACATGAACGCCCTTTTCCTACGCAACACTTCGTCTGTGTTGAAAGAGGAAAAGTCTTATGCATTCGTTGTTTTCATGGCCAAAAATGCTGGGAACCTGTGCATTGCTCGCGTTTACCCCGGGTACTGTCATTCAGGAAATGTCTCCACGCTCAGACCTGTATCAATCAACAGATGAAAACGCGGCGATAGATTTGGGTTTGTCAAATATTACCTATGCCTCGGCACAGTTTAATTATCGTAATTACGGAAGTTTTGGAGATATCAATCCGCGCGCGTCTGGGTCCGCGACACTGCAAATAGCGCCAAGTATAAATGCGCCAAAAATAGAAATGCATGTTGATTCTGGTTGCAGTCCGAAGGTCGAAACCACCTTAGATAAGGAAGCGATCGCGACAATTAAGGTCCATTCACCATGCGCAGCGTTTGCGAAAATCAGTGCACACCATATGGGATTGTCCACAACATCACGTACCGACGCCACTGGAACTGGCACGTTGTATTTGCCGCTTTTGTCGACTGCTTCAGTGATATTTGTAGATGTTGGAACATTGCAAATGGTCATTCAGACAGCATCGACAAATTATCTAGAAGGCATTGAACGCACCGTTTTATCGTGGTCGGGGAAGCACAATCTTCAACTAACACATGCGGATGAAGCTTCGAAATCTTTGTCGCACATGCAGATTATTGACCGATCTCCTAACCAAAGCATCAGCACATTTGATATCGCGATGCTTACATCAACGCCCAACTCTTGCGATGACAGTGTTCAGTTCACTGTATTAAACGCAAAACAAAATAATCCAATCACAGTTCGTGACTTTAGCGTCACGCCTGAAGTTTGTGACACGTCGCAGACTAAGATCCAGTTGAAATCAATTTTTTAACACTACATCTTACCGGCATTGATCGCTG
>JAKMGV010000022.1 GCA_022424725.1 Paracoccaceae bacterium | reverse complement strand
GTGTCGCTGCGGAGTGGGCCGTATAAATTCAATCGCTGTGCATTGGACCCCGATCAATTGTTCGATTTGGAGAACGATCCCCATGAATTGGTCAACTTGGTCGATAGTCCCGAATTCGGCGATATCCGCGATGAATTTAGTGCGCTGGCCGATGCAAAATGGGATTTGGCGCGTTTTGATGAAGAGGTGCGCAGATCACAGGCGCGACGTTGGATTGTCTATGAGGCCCTGCGCAATGGTGAATATTACCCGTGGGATTATCAACCGCTGAAAAATGCATCAGAGCGCTTTATGCGCAATCATATGGATTTGAACGTGCTAGAAGAAAATCAGCGTTTTCCGCGCTGCGAGTAACCTGATTTCCACAAGGTTTTTAATCGGCTGAACCTGTTTTGTTGCAGGGTTTGTTTTGTGCCCTAGTTCCTTGGCCAAAGGACAAGTCATGCACAACAATCAAACCCCATTGCGCAGCGCGCGCGTTCCTGCCTCCCAAGTCGAACGTTCATTGCGGTCTGCTGGGTTGTTCATGCGTTTAGGGGCAAGTGCCGGAACACAGATCGCAAAAGATTTCTTTCGTACCCGTGATGTCGATGTGAAATCTGCTGTCCTGTCGCCGCAGAATATTCAAACCGCTGTGAATTCGTTGAAACACTTGCGCGGTGCGGCGATGAAGTTTGGGCAGTTGGTGTCACTGGATGAAAGTGTTGTTTTGACACCCGAACTTGCTGCGATTTTTGCGGAATTGCGCAATACTGGATATGCGATGCCACCGAAACAGTTGCGTCAGGTGCTGGACAAAAACTGGGGCCTTGGTTGGCAGAAGCAGTTTAAATCATTTGATGTCCGTCCCATTGCGGCCGCATCCATCGGGCAGGTGCATCGTGCCAAATTAAAAACGGGCGAGGATATCGCGATCAAGGTGCAATTTCCCAACATGCGTCGCACAATTGATGGAGATGTCAGCACATTGATCACCATGGTCAAAACATTAGGTGTGGCCCCCGAAAATTTAGATATTGATCACTATGCATCGCTTGCCCGCGATCAATTGATTGCAGAAACAGATTATCTGCAAGAGGCCTATAATCTGCGTCAGTTTGCACAGTATTTTACAGGGGATGCGCGTTACCGTGTGCCCAAAGTTTATGACGAGTTGTCCACAACTGACGTTCTGGTGATGTCGCTGGAAAACGGTGTCCCACTTGAAACCACGCGCGATTGGCCCGCGGATCAACAAAATCGCATTGGGCAAGATTTGGTCGATCTGGTCCTAAGGGAAGTGTTTGAATTCAATCATGTGCAAACCGATCCGAACCTTGCGAATTATTTGATCGATCCAGATACACATCAACTGATTTTGTTGGATTTCGGCGCTTGTGTGCGGATATCTGAGACCAGCTTGAATGTCTATCAGACCCTTTTGAATGCAGGGGTCACATTGGATCCATATCTCATAAAGCAGGTTTTTCTGGATCACAATTTGCTGCCCCCTGAACTGAATGCGGCAGAGGATGCATTTGTAGATCAGGTGTTAAATACCGTCACGGCCGAATTGGGGGCAGCAGACCAATTTTCATTGGCGCAGTCGCGCGTGTTGGATTTGCTCGATCTAAACGACGTGAAACTTTATACCGCGCTATTGCCACACGAAAATTTGCCCGTTGATCTGATTTTTACACAACGAAAAATCCTTGGACTTGTTTTGTTTCTGCGCTCCTTGGGGGCAAGCCTGCCTGTCATGCAAATGCTGAAGAAATATGAAAATCGCGGTTAATACAAAATATTGAATTCTGCCCGTATCGCTCTTTCTTGTTCGTCGGTCAGATAGGTGGGTTGGTGTTCTGCTAGAATGTTCTTGGCCTTCAAATTGGCCCGCTCCCACGCGCTGGTGGCTCCTGTTTCTGCCCAGGTGCGCGGTTCATTGCGATCTGCGATATCTGGATAGAAATAATCACGTTCCATCGCGGCATAGGTGTCACTCTTGCCAAGGAAATGACCCTCGCCCAAAACAGCTTCACAGATCGTTTCAAACCCCAGGGTTGCGTCGTTCACTTCGATCCCGCGCAAGGCCCGATAGGAATTAGAATGCATTTCATCATCTAAAACAAAGCCTTCAAAGCTTGCGCCTAAGAGGGATGCTGTCATGCCAGAGCTTTCATAGATTAGGTTGCCGCCAGAAAGGGCAGCAGTGATGGATGTTATCCCCTTTTCCATGCCATATTGCGCATCAATTGCCTTGGCATCTGTCATCGAACTTGCCACACCCGATGGGAGGCCCAGCCAGTTTGACACCTGCGCTGAGGCCGCGTTCAAAACGGCGGTTTCACCGCTGCCGCCCGCAAATGCGCCGGTGCGTAAATCGATGACGAAGGGCCAGTTGGAAAACACCATCGGAAAACCTGGGTTAATGGTTTGGACCATGACCAAACTGGCAAGGGTTTCCGCCAATGATTGTGTCAATATCCCTGCTAAAGTAGCCGGCGCCGTCGCGCCCGCTTGGGCTGCGGTGATACAGGACATGGGGATGTTGTGTTTGATGCACTCATAAACAACATCAACGGCGTCTTCTGCATACCGCAATGGCGAAATCACAGGGCTGATGTGCGCCTTAAGAAAGGGGCGTTTTGCAAATTCACCTTCGCCACCCGCAGCGATGTCCAACATCCGCACAATCGGGGCGACGTGCGGTGCGATGGTGAAACTGGTTGCTACAGGTTTTGTTGTATTTTTTAGCAATGCGAAAACTGTATTCACATCCAGATCAAAATTATCTGGCACATCCGTTGCCACACAGCACCGTGTAAACCAACTGACATTGCGCAAGGCATCCTGAAGTCTGGTGAAGTGATGCAGGTCCTTTAACGTGGACGGGCGATATTGGGCGCTATCAATATCCAATGTCTGAACTGCTGCGCCGCCTGTTCCAAAATGAACGCTATCGCCACCAATGTGTATGGATCTGTTTGGATCGCGGCCATGCAATGTAAATTGTTTTGGGGCTGTTTTAATTGCGCGTTCAATCATCTCTTTCGGAAATAAAACCCGTTCCCCAGAAATCGTGGCGCTATTTTTCAACAAATCCTGTGTCAGGCGCTCAGGAACTTCGCCCATGCCCAACTCTGACAGCAATCGCACAGCAGTGTTGTAAACCTGTTGAACCTCTGTTTCGCTCAGGGGTTTGTACTGACCACCGATGGCGCCAGGCGGGCAAGGATCAAACTTTGTGGGCGCTGCGCGTTGCGCGACTTTTTTACGTCGTCCTGATCGCATTTGAATGTCGTTTCCCTGTTAGCATGACATCTTTTTCGCGACTAAACACCGTCATTGCGACTTGTTGCAATGGTTTCTTTTGTGTTCACAAAAAAATCTGTTGTTTTCCAAAGACGCCTCTGTGAGAACTAAAAAAAATATAACCAAAGACAGGGGACCCTCATGAAAACTCGGACCAAGGTTGTTGTGATCGGTGGCGGCATTGCGGGCTGTTCAACACTTTATCATCTGACGCAAGAGGGATGGTCCGACGTTGTATTGGTAGAGCGGGATGAGTTGACCAGTGGGACAACATGGCATTCCGCAGCGCAGGTCACGAATTTTGGGATGAACCAAACCATGGTGGGCCTTAAATCGCATTCCATCGCCCTTTACAAAAAATTGCGGGATGATCCCGAATATCCTGTGGGGTATCATCATGGCGATGGCGGGATACGTTTGGCCAACACCGAAGAACAGATGCAGGGGTATCGCCACTTCGCGTCCATGGCGCGTGGCATGGGTGCTGAGTTTGAGGTGATTGACGCCGAAGAATGTGCGCGCCGCCATCCCTTAATTTCAACGGAAAATTTACTTGGCGGCCTTTGGGATGGTGAAGACGGGGACATTGACCCTGCGCAACTGTGTCAGGCCTTGGCCTATCACGCACGAAAAGCGGGCGCAGAATTGTACAGAAATACACCCGTGACGGGGCTGCGTCAGCATAAGGATGATACATGGACGGTCGAAACCACAAATGGAAACATCGATTGTGATATCGTCGTAAACGCCTGCGGATATCGCGTGAACGAGGTTGGCGCAATGATGTGCGTGCATCATCCCGTCGCCTCAATGGAGCATCAATATTTCGTGACTGAGGACATTGACGGGATCGTTCAGGCAGGGCACCGCATGCCATTGTTGCGCTGCCCAATTTCCGACTATTACAGCCGTCAGGAAAAAAATGGCTTGCTGGTTGGGTTCTATGAACAGGATTGCAAACCATGGGGCATGGATGGGATAAGCCCCAGTTTTTCAAATGATTTGTGTCCCGATGATCTGGAACGTGTGATGGATGTCCTTGAAGGGGCCTTTGCGCGGATGCCCGTTTTGGCGGATGTGGGGATCAAACGCGTGGTCAACGGTCCGATTACCTATACCATCGACGGCGCGCCCTTGGTCGGGCCGATCCCTGGAAAGCGTAATGCGTTTTGTATTATTGGTTTACGCGCGGGACTTGGGGAAGGCGGCGGCCACGGTTGGTTACTTGCACAACAGATCGTTCATGGTGAGGCCTGCTATGATACTTGGTGCCTCGACCCACGGCGTTTCACGGGGCACGCAAATGTCGAGTTGACGTCATTAAAAGCGATTGAGGATTATCAGAACGAATTTCGGTTTAATTTCCCGCATGAACACCGCCCCGCGGGGCGACCTGCAAAAACCACACCTCTGACCCCAATTCTTGCGGCCAAAGGTGCCGAGTTCACAGTTGTGAATGGATGGGAACGCGTAGATTATTTCAAACCGTCCCCTGATTTTCATCCCCGTCACACGTTCGATTTTGATGAAAGCTTTTATGTGATCGCGAAAGAAGTTGAATTGGTGCAGACCAAGGTTGGCCTGACCGAAGTAAATGGATTTAATCGTATCGAAATCACGGGCGCGGATCGGCATTCTTTTTTGGATCGCATGATGTGCGGTCGTGTTCAAAAACGCGATGGCCGTGTGGGTTTGGGGTATTTGTTAAACCACCACGGCATGATCAAGGCAGAGGCGACTGTTGCAAATATTCCAGCCAGTGATCGCGGCCCAGATCGCGTTTGGTATGGGTCGGCTGCCGCCAGCGAATATCATGATATGGATTGGTTAACATCGCATGTTCAAAACGATGAGGATGTTCAATTCAAATCCCTGACAAATGATCAAACTATTCTGGTTTTGGCGGGCCCGCGGGCACGTGATGTTTTGTCAAAAGCTGCGCGTGGGGATTGGAGTAAAGCCGCCTTTCCATGGTTAAGCGTGCGGGAATGTTTTATTGGGTTTGCACCCGCTACGGTCATGGCGGTTAGCTTTTCTGGTGAATTGGCCTATGAAATTCATGTGCCCAATTCCGCACTTTATTCGTCTTATCTGGCGCTAACGGATGCAGGTGTTGAACATGAATTGGGATTGTTTGGCACGCGTGCCGTGGAATCCATGCGGATGGAAAAAGGGTTCTTGCACTGGAAATCGGATCTGATCACGGAATTTGATCCCTTCGAAACGGGGCTGGATCGATTTGTCAAAATGGATAAACCCGATTTCATCGGCAAAGCCGCGTTGGAAGACCGCGTTGGCAATGGCGTTCAGAAACGATTGGTGTCGCTGGAAATCAATTGCGATCATGCGCCTGCCTATGGCGGTGCATCGCTTATGCAGGGGGACGATGTCGTTGGCACAATCACGTCTGGTGCATGGGGGTATCGAGTTGGTAAAAACTTGGCTTACGCTTTTATTGACCCCAAACTTTCCGAAATTGGCACATGCGTGAAACTTGATCTGTTGGGGCAGTTGGTGGATGCAACTGTCTGCACACCATCCCTCTATGATCCAAATTTCGAATTGCTGCACTGATTACGTAAACAGGCTTTCGCTAATGCGTTTGGCCGCGGCCTGAAGCATGTCCTTTTTGGAGACAGCGTCGTCGATATTGATCCGTTGTGTTGGGCCGTGAAATGCCAGTGCCGCTATGTATCGGTTTTGCGGATCCTTTACCGGAACCGCAATGGCAACCATATCGTCCATGAATTCTTCACGATCCAGCGCATATCCGTTTTTGCGCACGTCTTTAATTTCCGCATGCAACGACTCTTTGGTGACATGTGTATTGGATGTCATGTTCCGCAGGTCAATCGCCTCTAAGAACCCTTTTAATTTGCGATCTGGCAAACTGGCCAAAAATGTCTTGCCGCTTGCTGTGCAGTGGAAGGGTACGCGCGATCCGATGGGCAGTTGAATACGAAATGCCCAATCGGTTTCTACACGATCAAGGTAATCCATACCCGTTTCACGTGGCACGGCATAGTTCACTGTTTCGCCCACTTCTTGGGCAACGTCCGTCAAAATTTGCCGCCGCGTGATGTGATCGCGAGAGTTATAGAGAAGCCCTGCACCGATTTCGCGCAGGCGGCGCCCCACCTGATATTTACGGCTGTTGTCGGGGCGCGTGATGAAACCGTGCTCCTCCAGCGTGACACAGAGACGATGCACGGTTTGTTTCGGTAATCCCAATTCCGCGTTGATCTCTGTCGCTGTCATTGGGCGGTCGCTTTTGCCCAGCACCTCAAGGATCAAAAGCGTTCGCAGATTGGTTGGGGTTTCCGTCACTTCGTGCGCCATAGTTTTGTTCAGTTTCCGAAAAGAAAAATATTTACTTGTTCTTCGAATCGTAGTTAGCATCATTTTTAACAAAAAACGAGAATAAAAGTCTCATTATTTGATATTCGGGGAAAAATGGAATTCGATTTCGTCGTTGTAGGGGCTGGATCAGCTGGTTGTGCGCTTGCAAGCCGTCTTTCAGAGGACGGGCGCTATACCGTTGCGCTGATTGAAGCGGGTCCTAAAGATACGAACCCATGGATCCACATTCCCGTAGGATATTTCCGTACGATGGGGAACCCAAAATCGGATTGGTGTTACAAAACAGAACAAGATGACGGGATCGCCGGGCGTGCAATTCCGTGGCCTCGTGGGCGCGTATTAGGCGGATCAAGCTCGATCAATGGTCTCCTTTACGTACGCGGCCAAGCCCAGGATTACGATGGTTGGGCACAGATGGGCTGCACTGGCTGGAGTTGGAGCGACGTCCTCCCGTTGTTCCAACGTTCAGAAAATTGGGAAGGCGAAGATGACACGGGCCTGCGTGGCAAATCGGGACCTCTCTCTGTGCAAAGCTCACGCCTGACCCGCGATGTTGTTGACAAATGGGTCGATGCGGCGGTGAGCGCGGGATATAAGCGCAATCCCGATTATAACGGCGCGGACCAAGAAGGCGTTGGGTATTTCCAACTGACGATGAAGGGTGGTCAACGGTGTTCGTCGGCCAAGGCATATTTGACGGATGCGCGGGGGCGGCCCAACCTGGAAATTATCACAGATGCCCAAACCGAAAAAGTGATCATCAATGATGGTCGCGCCATGGGCGTACGCATCCGCCGTCACGGACAGATGCAAACAATCACGGCCCGTGCCGAAGTCATCCTGAGCGCAGGCGCACTTGGGTCACCACAAATCCTGATGCTTTCCGGGATTGGTGCAGGAGATGAATTGTCCCAACACGGAATTAATGTCGTCTCGGATCTTCAGGGTGTTGGCAAAAATTTGCAGGACCATTTGCAGGCCCGCCCTGTTTTCAAAACGACGTTAAGCACGATCAATACGGAAACGAACAATATCTTTAAACAGGGGCTGATCGCGGCGCAGTATGCGTTAACGCAGCGTGGCCCGATGACCATGGCGGCAAGTCTTGGAACAGGGTTTTTAAAAACCGAAGATCATTTGGAAACCCCTGACATCCAATTCCACATTCAACCTTGGAGCGCGGATAAGCCTGCAGATGGGCCACATAAGTTTTCGGGCTTTACGGCCTCTGTTTTGCAGCTGCGCCCAGAAAGCGCAGGACATCTGTCACTTCGTTCGGCAAACATGGACGATCATCCGGAAATCCACCCAAACTATTTGGCAACGGATACGGATTGCCGCACGATTGTGAAGGGAATTCAGATTGCGCGCCGCATTGCCCAAGCCGAACCGTTGAAATCATATATCACCGAGGAACACGCACCAGGTGCCGATGTTGCAATGGATGATGATGTTGCAACCTTGGATTGGGCACGCCGTACATCGGTTACGATTTATCATCCGACAGGAACATGCAAAATGGGGATTGATCCGATGGCCGTGGTCGATCCCGCATTACGCGTCAAGGGCGTGCGCGGTTTGCGCGTTGCTGATGCTTCGATTATGCCGCGCATCGTCAGCGGCAACACAAATGCACCCGCAATCATGATTGGCGAAAAGGCCAGTCAGTTGGTGTTGGAGGATGCGCGATGAACGCTGCATTCTCATTTCATGAAGTGGTGCCCCAAATCGAGCTTGGGAATTCTCCACTTTTAAATACTGCCAAGACATTCCCCTCAATCTTGGTATTAACGATAATTCGCATGAGGGATACAGCATCAAGGGAGGTAATTTGATGTTTAATCTTAAAACTCTAACGGCAGGAGCGACGGCTCTTACCATGATGGCGTCAGCGACATTCGCTGAAACTGTCATTCGTGTACAATCCGTACTCGGAAATTCATCTGATGAGGTCAGAATGGTCGAGAGCTTTGCTCAAGACGTGTTCGACCTAACAAATGGGTCTGTGAAAATTGAAATATTGCCTGCAGGCGCCGTTGTTGGCCCGCGTGACATCATCGACGCGGTTGACGCGGGTCTTGTAGAAGCTGGCTTCGCATGGACACACTACTGGGGTGGTAAGCACCCAGCGGCGAACCTGTTTGGGGCACCAATCGCAGGCGCGGGTGTCGGCTTAGATAACCAAGCATTCCTATCGTGGTTCCAGTTTGGCGGCGGTAAAGAGCTTTATGACCGTCTATGGGACGAAATGGGCGTAAACGTAAAAGGTTTTATGCTACAGCCAGTTGGTCCAGAAGCCTTGGGTTGGTTCCCAGAGCCAATCGCATCTATGGATGATTTCCGCAAACTACGCTTCCGGGCACCTCCCGGTATGGTCGGTGCAGCCTATAATGAAATTGGTGTTGCAGCCGTCGCAATGGGTGGTGGAGACATCCTACCTGCGCTTGAAAAAGGCGCGATCGACGCGGCCGAGTGGTGCTGCCCGAAGCCTGATTCAGTCTTTGGTTTCCAGAAAGTGCTTAAGCATTACTATCTACAAGGTTTGCACCAAGTTACTGTGAATGCTGACATGTACTTGAACCGTGACGTTTACAATAGCTTGTCTGCTTCAGAGCAAAAGGCGCTTGAAGTTGCGGCAAATGCATCATTGTCAAAGTCTCTATCATACCGCATCTATGAGAACGGTAAGGCTCTGAAAGATTTGACAGAAAACCACGGTGTGCAATTGCATGATACTCCTGCTGAATACTTCACTGAGTATATGGCGGCTGCGAAAAAATTGTTGGAAGAGGCGGCAGCTGATAACGCCTTCTTCGCAGAAGTTTGGCAGTCACAAAAAGACTTTGCAGATATCGCAGTTCCATTCTGGGCGGGCGCACAGGCATCTAACGCAGGATTGGGTAAAGCGCATGCGGACACTCTAAAGTAATCAATTGATTACATTCGCGGAGCCTTCGGGCTCCGCATTTCTTTTTATTTTGGCAAAAGTGCTGAACCGCTTTTTTCTAAATAAAAAAATCCTTGCATAATCGCGGGCGACATAGAGGGAGATGAAACCATGGCAGAAGAGGTGATACCCGACAATCTTGAGATTGCGGACGAACTGATTGCTGAACGCCGCCAAGAAAAACCTGGGGAAACCCCCGAGGATATGACGCCATGGCAACGCCCCATCACCGGTGCGATTGACGTTCTAAACGATTGGGCAGGTAAAATTTTGTGCCTGCTGATGGTTCCTCTTATCGGTGTTGTGGTGATTGAGGTGTTTTCACGTAATGCCTTTGGCATTATGGCAGACTATGGTTGGGACGACACTGCGCGCGCATTGGGTTTAGGCCCAACGCAGTTCGCCTATGACATCAGCCGCATGATTTCGGGTGTTCTGTTTATGGGTGCAGCAGGTTACGGTCTAATGCGTGGTGTGCACATCCGCGCCGATTTCCTGTACCGCAATTGGAATGATAAAACTCAAGCAACAGTCGATGCTGTACTCTATATGGCGTTTTTTATTCCATCGATGATCTTCTTTACAATCATCGCCGCTCAATATTGGGAATTGGCCTATCGCACAGGCGAAACAGCATTTGATAGTCCATGGGAACCTGTTTTGTGGCCTGCCCGTCTGGCGATGCCAATTGGTGGTTTGTTGCTAGCCCTTCAGGGGATCCCTGAATTGTTCCGCGCGTTCCATAAAATGGGAAAAGAGCGTGAGCGTTATTTCGTCATGGCGCTTCCGGTTTATGTGATCGCCTTGGTGTGGTTGGTCATAGCTGTGTTTGCGCCCGATATGACACCAGGTGGCGATTGGTTTACGGACCTAATGAAGGCCCGTCCAGGTCTGTCAAAACCTACGATTGGTTTGATCATGCTGGGCGCGATGATCTTTGTGATCTTCATCGGGTTCCCGATTTCGTTCACCTTGATCTTCCTGGCCTTTATCTTCGGTATTTGGGGGTCAAACTTCAAATTGACCACACTGTTGATGACGTTGAACACAAACTCAACAATGCTGAATGACCAGCTGATGGCGGTGCCGTTGTTCATCCTTATGGGGATTGTGATGGAGGCTGCCGGCCTGATGGAGCGCTTGTTCGCATCTATCCAAATGATCATGGCCCGCGTGCGCGGATCGCTCTACATCGCGGTACTGATTGTTTCGACAATCTTTGCGGCCGCAACGGGTATTGTTGGGGCCTCTGTAACCCTATTGGGTATCATGGCGGGTGCCACGATGAGCCGTTCTGGTTATAATGTGCAACTGGCTGCTGGTACGATCACAGCCGGTGGTACACTGGGTATTTTGATCCCACCTTCCATCATGTTGATTGTCTTGGGTCCCGTGCTTGAGGTCTCGACATTGGATTTGTTCCGCGGTGCATTCATTCCAGGTGCGCTGTTGGCATCATTGTATTTGCTATACACCCTGGGTCGTTGCTGGCTGAACCCAGAACTGGGTCCCATTTTGCCAGATGAAGACCAGCCCAAGACATCTGATTTCTACGGGGCAGAGGTCGCGTTGATTTCGATGGGTGTTCTTACGATCTGTCGCGTCTTTGGATTAGGGATCGGTGGTGCGTTCGGCGGGATCATCCCGTTTGGTGGTCTGATCGTATTGGCGGCGGTCATGGCATTGGCGCTGCGTGCGTATCGCAATCTTGCCGTGCTACGCATTGCGATGCCCTTGGCGATCCTGTTCCATGGGTACATGATAGTGGCGAACATGGGCGCAGGTATTCCATGGATGTCTGTCGCGATGTTCGGATTGATAGCCATTTTGTCAGTGCTGGCGATGCCGATATATCGCGCGGACGCGGCTGATCGCTTCTCATTCTCTGAGCTTTGGGATGAATTCTTCGCAGGCCTCATGCCTCCGACTATATTAATTTCCTTTGCCTTGGGTTCAATCCTTCTGGGATTGGCTACGCCTGCCGAGGCGGCCGCAATGGGGGCATTTGGTGCCATCCTGCTGTCTGTGATGTATCGTAAATTCACTTTTCCTGGTTTCTTTGACAATCTGATCAAATCGCTAGAGATTACGGTGCTCA
This sequence comes from Paracoccaceae bacterium, assembly GCA_022424725.1. Lineage (GTDB taxonomy): Bacteria > Pseudomonadota > Alphaproteobacteria > Rhodobacterales > Rhodobacteraceae > HIMB11. The sequence goes on along the minus strand of JAKMGV010000022.1, from coordinate 4,063 downwards.
TCATGTTCTTGGTGGCTTCTTCAAACTTCTTTGGTGCGGAATTTTCATCCCTTGGAACACCCAAGATGATGACGGAGATACTGCTCGGCTTGGACATGTCTCCGTACTTGATCCTGATTTTGGTTATGGCCTTGATCTTTGTTCTGGGTTGGCCGCTGGAATGGGTTCCGATTGTGTTGATTGTTGTCCCAATCCTATTGCCGACAGTTGAAAAATTGGACCTGCATGGTTTGGATCGCTATGACCTAATGGTGTGGTTCGGCATTCTTGTTGCCGTGAACTTGCAAACGGCTTGGTTGTCTCCGCCCGTAGCGCTGTCGGCCTACTTCCTAAAGGGTGTGGTACCGAATTGGGATTTGAAAGACATCTATCTGGGCATGATGCAATTCATGCTGATCCAGCTGGTGGGTTTGATCCTGATCCTTGTTTTCCCACAGATTGTTCTGTGGCTCCCCAACCAAGTGTTCGGAGGGTAAGAGCGCAAGATGGCAAGATCCACTTTATCCTATCAAAAATGGCCCCTGATCGTCACCGTTATTGGTCTTGGGCTATCTGGATGGCTTGGTTGGGCGACCACGGGGACATATGGGGGCATGCTCAGCTTCCTCTTCGTGGGTGCGATCTTGGCGGCATTGGAAATTGCCCTGTCTTTTGACAATGCAATTGTGAATGCAAACAAGCTTGAGGAAATGACACCCGTTTGGCAGCGTCGGTTTTTGACATGGGGCATATTGATCGCCGTTTTTGGCATGCGCATTGTGTTTCCCTTGGCGATTGTTGCGATTTTCGCATGGATCAATCCATTCGCTGCGATGCACATGGCGTTGTCTGATCCGGACGAGTATTCCCGCATCATCGGCGAAGCACATGGTCCGATCTCCGCCTTTGGTGGGACTTTCCTTATGATGGTCGCGCTAAAGTTTTTCATTGATGAAGACAAATCAGTGGACTGGATCGTTGGATTGGAAACACGCCTGCGTCGGGTTGGTTCAATTCGTGGCTTTGAAATTGCATTCGTCTTGATCATCATCATCGCGATTTGCCAATTCTTGCCTGAATACAAACATGCCGCCTTTTTGATGTCGGCCATCATGGGGCTGTTGGTGTTCATGCTGGTGGACGGATTAGGCGCGTATTTGGACAACATCGCCAGCAACACCGCTGCCATGGGTGCACGCGGTGGGTTGGGTGCGTTTTTGTATCTTGAGGTGCTTGATGCAAGCTTCTCATTTGATGGGGTGATTGGGGCCTTTGCGCTAACCACAAACATTCTTTTAATCGCGATCGGTCTTGGGATCGGGGCGATGTATGTGCGTTCAATGACAATCATGTTGGTTGAACGCGGAACACTGGCAGAGTTTTTGTATCTGGAACATGGGGCGTTTTATTCAATCTTTGCGCTGTCTGTTATCATGTTCTTACAATCACTCTTTCACGTTCCTGAAATTTTGACCGGTGGGATCGGTATCGTTCTGATCGGTTTGGCCTTCTACAAATCTATTCAACATAACAAAGCAAATGCCGCATCCTAATGCGGCGGCAGGAACATAGTAATGACCGTAGAATATCTCAAAAAGGCACCACTGCATTCGCGCAGCGACGCAACAGAAACACGTGAAATCGTACGCAATATCCTTGATGACATCGAGGCAGGTGGTGATGCAAAAGCGTTGGAATATGCCGCAAAATTCGACAACTATGACGGCGAAATTATCCTAACGGATGAGGCCATCGCCGCGGCATCAGAATTGGTGCCCGAAAAGATGAAGCGCGATATTGAATTCGCACATGCCAACGTCAAAAAATTTGCTGAGGCACAAAAGTCTACAGTTTCAGATTTTGAAACAGAGGTGGTTCCAGGCCTTATCGCGGGTCAAAAGGCGATCCCTGTAAACGCGGCGGGATGTTATATCCCAGGTGGTCGTTATAGCCATATCGCCAGCGCGATCATGACGGTGACAACGGCCAAGGTTGCGGGTTGCAACAATATTGTGGCCTGCTCTCCACCCCGTCCAGGTGTTGGTATCGCACCTGCGATTGTTTATGCGGCGCATGTGTGTGGCGCGGATAAGATCTTAGCTATGGGCGGTGTCCAAGGCGTTGCCGCAATGACATTCGGCCTATTCGGATTGCCCGAGGCGAATATCTTGGTCGGTCCTGGTAACCAATTCGTAGCAGAGGCGAAACGCATGTTGTTTGGTCGCGTTGGCATCGACATGATCGCAGGCCCAACCGACAGTTTGATTTTGGCGGATGGTACGGCAGATGCCGACATCGTTGCAGCCGATTTGGTTGGTCAGGCGGAACATGGGTATAACTCACCCGTTTGGTTGGTGACAGATGATCGTGCATTGGCAGAGAAAGTTATGGATTTGGTTCCAGGCCTGATTGAGGATCTGCCAGAGGTAAACCGCGACAACGCGCGCGCTGCGTGGCGTGATTATGCAGAAGTTATGATCTGTGACACGCGCGAGGAAATGGCAGCGACATCAGATGCCTATGCCCCCGAACATTTGACCGTACAGGCCCAAGATTTGGATTGGTGGCTAGAACGTCTAAGCTGTTATGGTTCGCTCTTCTTGGGCGAGGAAACAACAGTGGCCTTTGGGGACAAAGCCTCGGGCACGAACCACGTTTTGCCAACTTCCGGTGCGGCAAGCTACACAGGTGGGCTAAGTGTTCATAAGTATATGAAAATCGTCACGTGGCAGCGTGCTACACGCGAAGGATCAAAACCCGTCGCAGAAGCAACTGCGCGCATTTCCCGTTTGGAGGGCATGGAAGGACATGCGCGGACCGCGGATATTCGTCTGCGCAAGTATTTTCCAAACGAAAACTTTGATCTGACTGCGGCAGAAGATATCTAAAATGGATCATCCTGCATCCCTTTTTGACCTAACTGGGCGCGTTGCTTGTGTGACTGGAGCTTCTTCTGGTTTGGGGAGGCGCGCAGCACTGACATTGGCACGCGCGGGTGCGAAGGTTGTCGGCGTCGCCCGTCGTCGGGATGCATTGGATGGACTTTGTGAAGAGATCGGTGATGCATGCGTCGGTGTTGATGCAGATGTCGCAGATCGTGACACATTGGACGCGACCGTCACGCGGATTTCTGATCCCTTTGATGCGCCTGACATTTTGATCAACGCAGCTGGTTTGAACACCCGTGAGGCGGCAGATGATGTGACCGATCATGGGTGGGACGCGACGCTGGCAATTAATTTGTCAGCGCCATTTTTCCTTGCGCAAAAACTGATCCCTGCGATGCAGGAACGTGCGTGGGGTCGCATTGTGAATTTTGCGTCCCTTCAATCGTTTCGTGCCTTTCCGGGGGGTATCGCCTATGGCGCAACCAAGGGTGCGGTCACACAGATGACGCGCGCAATGGCCGAAGCGTGGTCGGGGCAGGGTATCACCGCAAATGCAATCGGCCCTGGGTTTTTCCCAACTGAATTGACTGCAGCCGTATTCAACGATGATGCCCGCGCGGCCCGCAATGCGACCCAAACATGTATCGGGCGCAATGGACGTCCAGAGGATATGGATGGCCCCATTCTGTTCCTATGTTCAGATGCATCTGGATACGTCACGGGACAAACATTGATGGTAGACGGAGGGTTCACTGCGAAATGAAGGCATTGGTTTACACAGGCATCGAAACATTGGAAATCCGCGATGTGGTCGATCCCAATCCCGCTTCTGGTGAATGCGTCGTTCGTGTCGAAAGTGTTGGGATTTGTGGATCAGATATGCACGCATATTTGGGACACGATGATCGCCGCCCTGCGCCCATCATTTTGGGTCATGAGGTTGCGGGCGTTGTTGAAGGCGGCTCACATGATGGTGCACGCGTTACGGTCAATCCCTTGGTGACGTGCGGAACTTGTCGATATTGTACATCGGGACAGGATAACCTGTGCCCCACCCGTCAAATCATTTCAATGCAACCCAGAGAGGGCGGATTTGCCCAAAAAATTGCAATTCCAGAACGCAATTTGGTGATCATTGACGACAGTCTGACCTTTGATCAGGCGGCATTGGCCGAACCGATTGCCTGTGGTTGGCA
>JAKMGV010000105.1 GCA_022424725.1 Paracoccaceae bacterium | reverse complement strand
GAATAAAGAGAGTTAATCACAATGTTCAGAATTTTGCCTGTATCGGCCTCAAAGTCGTGGGTCTGTACCGTCATGTTATCCTCCATTATTTGGTGCGATAAGTAATGAGAGCCGACAGATTTACAATATGTCGGGTGGTAGATAATTTTTCTTCTAGGCAAATTTTGAAGGTATTAGGTCAAAGGGTGAAGAGCGCAGCTAGCAGCGATTAAATGCGGATAAAGTGAATTAACTAAATAATATTATGTCGATTTTGTGCTGAGTTGTCGATTTTGTGCCAGAAGTGGATGATAACTGTATCACTATGAGATGAGAGGTGGGCCTTTACGTCCCATTTGTTTTGCGAGTCGGAAGAAGCTTCAATTGTAGGTTCACCTCTGCCAATGTTTAAACATAGTAGGCTAGTTATTAATGCTTCACGTTGATGTAAGAGACAATAATGTCGATCAGGCTTTGCGTGTGTTGAAAAAAAAGATGCAGCGTGAAGGGCTTCTACGAGAGATGCGCACAAAAGAATTTTACGAGAAGCCCTCAGTAAAAAAAGCACGGCAGGCGAAAGAGGGAATTAAGCGTAAACGCAAAGCCGATCGTATCCGAGCTGCTAAAATGGGCTTGTAGCATCGAGTTGGTATACTCACACGGTGCCTAGATGCTAACGTAATCTGGTCTGCATAACGGTCAGTCAAAGGCTAAGGCAAAATAGCGCCAAGGTTAAAAACTAAGCGTTATCAGAAGCCTACGTTTGCAGTTGCCAATTTTTGTTTTTGGAAAGTGGCGGACCGAGGAAGGGTTGATCTGCGATCTGTTGCTCAGCGTATATATTATGTGAATCCCAAAGGCGGCGACAGTGTCCAAGAACGTACCGAATAGAAGAATACTAGTGGCGGTCGGCCTGTTTGGTGTAATGCTGGGGGCGGTCGGATTGCCGATCTACCTACATGCGCCCAAGTATTTTTCGGATACATATGGTGTTTCTCTGGCCTTGTTGGGGGCGATCATGTTTGTCCTGCGGGTTGTTGATTTCATTCAAGACCCACTGTTGGGACGCTTATCTGCGATTGGGATTGCGTCACATAGGGTTCTGTCTGCAGGTGCCGGGGCACTTATCGTCGCGGGCGCACTCGGCTTGTTCATAGTTGCTGCGCCGATCAACCCAACGATTTGGTTTGCCTTGTCATTAGTCCTGTTGTTCACGGGGTATAGTTTGTCCGTAATCTTGCTTTACACGCATGCAGCAAATAATTTTGTGGACACTACGCAGCCTATCGTTGCCCGTTGGCGTGAAGCGGGGCAGTTGATTGGAATTTGTCTGTCCGCGATTGCGCCTACGCTTTTCACGGAGATAAGTCATGTTCCCTATACTTTGTTTGGGGGATTTTTGATTTCGATAACTGTTGTTTCAGTCCTTTTGATGCACAACAGATGGTCGGAACAAATGACAATCACCTCGCAAAAATTCACGTTTGTGGCGCCTGATGCTCGGATCCGCCCCTATTTGGTGCTCGCTTTTATCAACGCGATACCTGTGGCGATCACATCCACACTATTCCTGTTCTATGTCGAATATGCCATTGGATCTGCAACGGCGTCTGGACCGTTATTACTACTCTTCTTCGGTGCAGCGGCGTTTTCGGTGCCGATTTGGACGGTCTTGGCGAAAAAATATGTGATTGAATGGGTGTTAGGGATGGCAATGTTGGCGTCCCTTGTGGCGTTTGTGCTTACCTTTACACTCGGGGCCGGAGATATTGTTGCTTTCGCAATAATTTGTGGGGTCACAGGCGTTTTGACAGGTGCAGACCTGACCCTATTGCCGATGGTTTTCATCAAATTTTTACAACGCACAGATGTACCGAGTGAAGAGGCCTTTGGATACTGGTCGCTGTCCTCAAAACTGGCCTTGGCACTTGCCGTCGGGCTTGTTTTGCCAGGACTAGAGGTGTCTGGATTTGATCCTGCATCCCCCACGCCTTTGGGTATCTATAATCTAAGTGTCGCATATGCCTTGGTACCCAGTGCGCTGAAAATTTGTGCAATTTACGCGCTATGGCGCGTCACCAAGCGTCAATCTGTCAGCGTACAGGGTTCAAGCCGATAAATCGTTTGCTGTTCCTCGCATGTCATCGGGGTGCAAGGTTCTTCTAAAACGGGCAATTCGATTGTTTCTATCAAAATCCAATTGTCATACAGGTACACGTTATAGGTTGTTTTAATCGCGTCACCCTTAATCTTTGCTTTAAACCATAGGCTTTCTGCCCCGCGTTCAGCGATTGGCGTTTTGGGGTTGGTCTGACCCGCAAAACTGTATCCGCTATCGAATTGCAATAAATCGTTGGTGGTATCATGTTGGACTGTGATCTGTGGCAGTGTTCCAAAACCATTTGCTTGACAGATAAAAATCTCATCCCCTGCCATGGCGGATGACGCAATCAGTGTAAAAAGACCTGAGAATAGACGCATGTTTTCCCCCGTTTTCACATTATAGGTAGGGCGGTCGGGCGGATTTCAAACGGATGAAAAACAACGTATGGCAGGCCCGTGCACACCAATATCAAGGGGCCCCAAAGCGCTATCGACACAAAGTGAAAAATACCCAGCGTCTGGCATGTAGACAACGCTGTATGATCCATTCGAATGTGTCACGCGCCAACATTCCTTTTGGATGCCGCCGCTAAAATTCACGGTCACCCTTTCCGATGGGATCCGCAATTCGAAGAATTCAGTGATTGTTACGTTATCCAACTCACCCGAAATCTGCAGGCTCAGGCGTTCTGTTTCCAACAGCGTTTCAATGTGTTCAGAAATGTTCATGTGCATCGAAAAATGACCTCCGCACAAAAACTAAAGCGACAGGCGTAAGATTCAATTGATATGTGCATTGACTCTGAGGCGAGAGGCTATATAAGCCGCGCATTCATTGGTGTTGGTGGCCCTCGCAAGGGGATGCCTGTCGTACCCTCGGGTAAAAGGACAACGCCCTTCATAGTGGCCATTTGGCCTCGACCGTAACGAAGGAGATCAGCGATGACAAAAAGAACCGCTGCCAAGTACAAAATCGACCGCCGTATGGGCGAAAACATCTGGGGTCGTCCAAAATCACCATTCAACCGTCGTGAATACGGCCCAGGCCAGCACGGTCAGGCGCGTAAGGGCAAATTGTCTGACTTCGGTCTTCAGCTTCGCGCCAAGCAGAAGTTGAAAGGTTACTACGGTGATATGACCGAGAAACAATTCCGCCGCGTCTTCTCTGATGCGGACCGTATGAAGGGCGATACCGGTGAGAACCTAATCGGTCTACTAGAGCGCCGCTTGGACGCCGTTGTATATCGCGCGAAGTTCGTTCCAACAGTATTCGCGGCCCGTCAGTTCGTAAACCACGGCCACGTCACGGTGAACGGCAAGCGTGTGAACATTCCGTCATACCGTGTAAAAGAGGGTGACGTGATCGAAGTACGTGATCGTTCAAAGCAGATGACAGTTTTGCTAGAAGCGGTACAGTTGGCCGAGCGTGATGTTCCTGATTACATCGAAGCGGATCATTCAAAGATGACTGCAACATTCGTTCGCACACCGGGTCTTGGCGATGTGCCATATCCAGTGATGATGGAACCAAACCTCGTCATCGAATACTACGCTCAAAACTAAGAGTTTCAGTTTTCAGCAAAAGGCCGCGACGGGGAACCGCCGCGGCCTTTTTCGTTTTGCCTCTGGCATTGGTAAAATTCGCCGCGTATGAAGGTCGCAACAACGGAGTTAAGCATGCCAAAAATTCAGCCCCAACCTGGGATTATGGACATCGAGCTTTATCAGGCTGGCAGTTCACACGCCACAGGTGCCGAAAATACGGTGAAGCTAAGTTCAAATGAAAACCCTTTTGGCCCGTCGCCTGCTGCGATTGAGGCTTTGGGCAAAACCGCGCATATGTTGCACCGCTATCCGTCAACGGACCATTTGCCCTTGCGCAAGGCAATTGCCGAGGCTTTTGATTTGTGGAGCGATAATATCATTTGCGGGGTGGGCAGTGATGAAATCATCAGTTTCCTTTGCTATGCCTATGCAGGGCCAGGGGACGAGGTTATTCACACCGAACATGGATTTGCGATGTATCGTATTTCCACGCTTGCAGCAGGCGCAACACCTGTTGAAGTCCCAGAGCATCGTCGCATGACCGATGTGGATGCCATTTTGGCGGCCTGTAATGAACGCACCAAAATCGTCTTTATCGCCAATCCAAACAATCCCACAGGCACCATGATTGCCGAGGCAGAAGTGCGCCGTTTGGCCGAGGGCATTCCGTCACACACCATTTTGGTTTTGGATGGGGCCTATGCGGAATATGTAGAAGCATATGATGGCGGTGCGCGTTTGGTGCATTCCTATGAAAATGTCGTCATGACGCGCACCTTTTCCAAACTCTACGGTCTTGGCGGATTGCGCGTTGGATGGGGCTATGGGCCCAAGCATATTATTGAAACCCTAAACCGCATTCGCGGCCCCTTTAACGTCTCCCTTCCTGCACTTGCCGCAGCAGAGGCTGCGGTGAAGGATCAGGCCTATGCAGATAAATGCCGGGATGAAAACACGCGGCTGCGCGCTTGGTTGGCAAATGCATTAGCCGAACACGGGGTGGCCTCTGATACATCTATGACAAACTTCATTCTTGCGCGGTTTAACTCTCAGGAAGAAGCAGAGGCGTGTGATGATTATCTAAAATCACAGGGTCTGATTGTTCGCCGCGTTGGGGGGTATAATTTGCCCGAATGCTTGCGCATCACTGTCGGTGATGAAGCATCCTGTCGCCGTGTTGCGAATGCCGTTGGGCAATTCAAAGGGCAGAAGAATGACTAAGGTATACGATCGCGTGGCCCTCATTGGATTGGGGTTGATCGCCTCTTCTATGTACTGGGCAATCAAACGCGCGGGGCTCGCGGGTGAGGTCACGGGATTTGCCCGTTCTGCAGAAACACGCGATACAGCCCGCCGAATTGGGTTATGTGACCGTGTGTGTGACACTGTTCAGGATGCGGTGCGTGATGCGGATTTGGTCGTCCTGTGTGTCCCTGTTGGTGCGATGGGATCAGTTGCACGGGATATCGCGCCCGTTTTGAAATCTGGTGCAACCATCAGCGATGTGGGATCGGTGAAACGGTCCGTAATTGACGCCGTTGCCCCACATTTGCCTGCTTGTGTGCATTTCATTCCGGCTCACCCATTGGCGGGTACCGAACATTCTGGACCCGAAAGTGGTTTCGCAACCCTATTTGACAATCGCTGGTGTTTGTTGGTTCCAATGCCCGAAACAGATGCGGATGCAGTTCAGCGTTTGCGTGATTTTTGGGTGGGGATTGGATCAAACGTCGATGAAATGGATCCCGATCACCACGATTTGGTGTTGGCTGTGACATCGCATACACCCCACTTAATTGCGTATACGATGGTGGGCGTTGCCGATGATTTGGGGCGGGTCACCGATAGCGAAGTGATCAAGTATTCGGCGGCTGGGTTCCGTGATTTTACCCGCATTGCCGCCAGCGATCCGACAATGTGGCGGGACGTGTTTTTAACGAATAAGGATGCAACCCTAGAAATTCTTGGGCGGTTCACGGAAGAGCTGTTCGCGCTTCAGCGTGCCATCCGTACAGGGGATGGAGAAATGCTGCACGATTATTTCACCCGCACCCGTTCAATTCGGCGTGGAATTATTGAAGCAGGACAAGACACAGACGCACCAGATTTTGGGCGCGCGCAATTGGATAACAAAGAGTAAGTGACATGTTGCCAAACCAATTTCACGCAAATTCCATGTTCGAATTACTGAACCTGGATCAAATGCGTGACATAAGCGGTTTGGAGTTCATGCAAGGGATTTTGGATGGGCGCTATCCATCACCACCGATTGGCAAAACACTTGGATATTATCTAAGCGAAGTTGCCGAGGGTCGCGTGGTATTTTCGGGTGCACCAAACTTTGATGCCTTCAACCCTATGGGGACCGTTCATGGCGGGTGGTATGGAACCTTATTGGACAGTGCCATGGCCTGCGCGGTGATGACAAAGGTTCCCAAAGGATCAATTTACACAACGCTTGAATATAAAGTGAACATTGTAAAATCCATTCCGGAAAATCGTCAAATTCACGCAATCGGTGTGACAAATCATGTTGGGCGTTCAACGGGTGTGGCCACGGCGGAAATCGTTGATGCAGAAACGGGAAAATTATACGCAACAGGCAGCACAACATGCATTGTGATGGAAATGTAAACCTTATGCGTGGATGAATTGTGAGTGTTCAGGTCAATCTTTTTAAACTTGCGCTGATCACGTTTGTTGCGGTGTCACTGGTTGTTTTCGGT
>JAKMGV010000304.1 GCA_022424725.1 Paracoccaceae bacterium | reverse complement strand
CGCCTAAACTATGGGCGGATTGTGCCCATTGTGGATTACACCGCGCAGCTTGTTGGCAAGATGATCGCGGATCAAAGTTAGAGGTGAATGATGGCAGAGCCAAAAGAACAAGAATTTTTGGATGACATTGCAGACGTAGAGGCAGAGCAAGATGCCGATGAAATGATCGACATTGATGAAGCCGCAGCAGAGTTTGATGAAATCGATGCGCTGCGCGCCGAACGAGACGAGTACAAAGATCGATTTATGCGTGCATTGGCGGATGCTGAAAATTCGCGCAAGCGCGCAGACAAAGATCGTAAAGAGGCCGAAAATTACGGCGGATCAAAACTGGCCCGTGATTTGTTGCCTGTCTATGACAACATGAAACGTGCGATTGAGGCGGCGGGTGACGAACAACGCGAAGCTGCCGCTGCATTGATCGAAGGTGTTGAACTGACGATGCGCGAACTTTTGAACGTGTTCTCAAAACACGGCATCACTATTATCGCGCCTGAAGTTGGCGATAAATTCGACCCCCTTCAGCACGAAGCAATGTTTGAGGCCCCCGTGCCAGGAACAAAAGCAGGGGATATTATTCAGGTGTCCGCAGAGGGGTTCATGTTACACGACCGATTGTTGCGACCCGCGCAAGTTGGCGTGTCATCAACACCAGCAAGTTAATGTGAAAGGGGCGCTTATTTAAGCGCCTCTTTTAATTCATACAGCTTCTGTAACGCCTCACGCGGTGTCAATTCATCAGGCAATATTTCGTTTAGCATCTGTTCAAGTTCATTGGGTTCTGATGCAATGGGCGCCGTTTGTGCGGGCGTCGCCGCGAACAATGGCAGATCATCAATGATCGCCTTGGGCGCGCTGCTTCCTTCTCGCTCTCCTTGTTCTAGTGCATCCAAAACAACACGCGCACGTTCAACCACTGCGCTTGGTAATCCAGCCAGCTTGGCAACCTGAACACCATACGAACGATCCGCTGCCCCCTTTTTCACCTCGTGCAGGAATATGACATCGCCTTCCCATTCTTTTACGGTGACGGTTGCGTTTTCAACGTTGTCCATTTTATCCGCCAACGCCGTCATTTCGTGATAATGCGTGGCAAACAGCGCTCTGGATTTATTGACATCGTGAATATGTTCCAACGTTGCCCAAGCGATCGACAAACCATCGTATGTTGCAGTTCCACGGCCGATTTCGTCCAAAATAACCAAGGCACGATCATCCGCCTGATTTAGGATTGCCGCGGTTTCCACCATTTCCACCATGAATGTGGAACGGCCGCGGGCCAGATCATCGGATGCGCCAACACGGCTGAACAACTGGCTAACGGCACCGATGTGCGCATGATCAGCAGGTACATAGGATCCCGACTGCGCCAATATGGCGATCAATGCGTTTTGGCGCAGGAATGTCGATTTACCCGCCATGTTTGGACCAGTTAGCAACCAAACCTTACCATCGTTCAGGGCACAATCATTTGCCACAAAACGCGCACCATCGGATTGCAAAGCGGCCTCGACGACGGGGTGACGCCCGCCTGTGATTTCAAACGCCTTGCTGTCGTCGACGATTGGACGAACCCAATCATTTGATTGCGCAATTTTCGCAAGGCTTGTCGCAATATCCAATTCCGCAAGACCACTTGCTGCTGCGGAAATCTCATCAGAAAGTTTCAATAACTTGCGGGTTAGAGACTGATATATACGCTTTTCCAGCTCAATCGCGTGATTGCCCGCGTTCAGAATTTTGGTTTCGATTTCCGACAAGGGAACTGTTGTAAAGCGTACCTGATTGGCCGTTGTCTGACGGTGGATAAAGGTTTCGTTTAACGGGGGCGCCATCATTTTGTCCGCATGTGTTGCGGTCGTTTCGATGAAGTAGCCCAATACGTTGTTATGTTTGATCTTGAGTGACGAAATTTCTGTCAGTTCGATATATTCTTGCTGCATTTTTGCGATGATACCGCGGCCTTCGTCCCGTAGTTGGCGGGTTTCATCCAGCTCGGCGTCATAGCCTGCGGCAACAAAACCACCATCGCGTGACAATAGCGGGGGTTCATCGACCAATGCGTTGTGCAGTAGCGCGACCAATTCATCAAACCCTATCAGGGTTTTCAAAGCATCATTTATTAAATCGGGCAAAGCATCGTGATTATATTTCATTGAAATATCGGACGCTTGGGTCAATCCTGACCGAATGCTAACCAAATCACGCGGTCCCGCACGGTCCAACGCGATCCGCGACAGGGCGCGGTCGAGATCAGGTACCTGACGCAATGCTTCGCGCAATGTGTCGGCATCTGTTGGGTGATCTAGCATGTGTTGGATGCAATCAA
>JAKMGV010000303.1 GCA_022424725.1 Paracoccaceae bacterium | reverse complement strand
ATCAACATTTTAATGGCGCTTTCGATGTTGATGGTGGTCTTTTTGGCCGCTGCATTTTCCCAAGGGCGTGCGGGATAAAGGGGCATCAGCGCCCCTTTTCCACTTCTTCCTGAATATTGATGCCGTTCATCGCACCTATCATATCCACCAATGTGGGCACATAATTATCTCCGTTGCCCATGGCAATCGCATGGGTGAAATAGTTTTTCGCCGCAGCTCCCATTAGGTTCATCATCTGCGCATCATGAGCCATATTGGCGACGTAACCGATATCTTTGGCCCCATTTTCCAACGAAAACTTATGCGCGTTCGGATCACCGCCGACCAAATATTTCATAAAGGTATCGAAGAACCCGTTTGACAGACGGCTTGATCCGATCACCTCATTCACCTTTTGCGGCGAAAGCCCTGATTTCGCGGCCAAAACTGTCGCCTCGGAATATAGGGATGCATAGCTCATCGCAATGAAATTCATGATCAATTTCATTTTATGCCCCGCGCCAACGGGACCCACATGGATGATATTGCCAGACCAGCATTCAACAATCGGCTTAATCCGTTCAAATAACTCATCACCGGCCCCGATCATCGCATCCAAAGCGCCTTCTGCGGCCTCTTTCGGGGTGCGACCCAAGGGGGCATCGACAAAATGCATTCCCTTGTCAGCCATGGCATCGGCGATGCGCGTGGTTGATGTTGGATCAGCCGTGGTGCAATCAATCACGATCAATCCGTCTTTCGCGTTTTCCAAGATACCACCTGCGCCGAAAATAATATTTTCCACTTGGGGAGAATTCGAAAGACACATGTGAATGACATCACATTGTGCAACCAAGTCTGCCAAATCCTGCGCCTCTCGCGCCCCTGAATTTACCAGATCATCAACGGGAACACGGTTTTTATTTCCCTTTATAACAAGAGGATAGCCCCCCTTCATGATGTTATGGGCCATCCCGTGCCCCATGTAACCAACACCAATAAATCCAATTACATCTTTGTCGCTCATTCTAGGTTATCTCCAAACAAATCTTTGAACAGACCGATGGATTGTCGAAATCCATCCTCAAAATTACCGTTTCCAGGGTGATAAACACTTTCAAAGGAAATCACTCCGTCATAGCTATCACGCCGTAGCGCATCGGCAAGGGGCGCAAAAAGCGGTGCCAATTGTCCCTCTCCCATTTTCTTGACAGTTAATGTAGCGCGGGGTGTGTCCACCAATACGTCCTTGATATGAATATGGCCCAAGTACCCGTCACGCACAGTATCATAACCGTCAGGATAGGCCAATTCATGACACCAACAATTATTGGCTGGGTCCCACAACACCTTGAGCGTATCTTTGGCATCCAGCTCATCAATCAGTTTGCGGGCGGTGTAATTGGAATTCACCATGGTCCCATTGCCCGTTTCCACGACCAAGATCACGCCCGCCTGACGCGCAAAATCCACGGCGGGGGCTATCATGGGGGGCGTCGTATCCCACGCCCCCTTGGCAACATTCCACTGTTCGGCGCCATTATGCCCCCACAAAATTTGTTCCTTTTTCTGAGTCATGATCCGCACCAATGGCGACCCCACCACATGAGCCATATCAACCACACGTTTTAGCGCATCCATATGTTTTTGATGAAGCGCATCACCGGGGCGATTTTCGGTACTCATCCCCGCAAAAATGTGGCGCGATAGACAACTGACAGGCTTGCCGTTGTCCCGACAAATTTGATTAATCTTTTTGATTTCTTCGGCGCTGTGATCCCCAACTTCGTGATCCCACACAAATTGCAGTTCAGCATAGGTCAGATCAAATTCATTCATGACCGAAACAGTATGTTCCAGATCCCGACTGATCCCATCACAAATTACACCCAGTTTCATGCGCCCTTCCTCCTATCGATGCAGTTCAGCGCCAATGATGTCTTCGATCACGCGGGTGCAGACCCAGTTGTCACCGTTGGGATATTTGCTGCGCCCTGCGTGAAATATCTGCATCGCAGCAGCAGCTGTGTGCATGGGAACACCCAGATTTTCGGCCAAGTTCAAGGAAATGGTCAGGTCTTTGTGCATCGTATTGATATGGCTGCCCGTCCCTTCGAATTCGCGATCAATGATTTTTTGAAGAGCGTTGTTCACAATCCCACTGCCCGCCCCAGAGGTTGAGAATACATTATATAGCACATCACCACTTACCCCTGCCTTGGCGGCTAACGCGGCGGCCTCAAACGTGGCGGAAAACACCGACCCGATCAGAGATTGCAAACAGGCCTTAACCGTTTGTCCATCCCCTGCCTTGGTTCCTACGTGGTGGATCGAGGCCGAGACCGCCTCTAA
>JAKMGV010000302.1 GCA_022424725.1 Paracoccaceae bacterium | reverse complement strand
CTAATGGCGAACATGCTAAAGAATTTTGATATCGCTTCACTTGATCCCTTTGGGGTTGAGCGTGCGCATATCGAGGCCGAAATTTCCAAACTGGCCTATGACGCGCGCAATCGCCTGATTGCTGATCCAACGGTGACCGATGGAACACAACGTATGTTATCAACCGAATTGGCGAGCGAACTTAGCGCGCTGATTTCAAAAACCAAAGTGAACAAACGTGTCAGCGAAATCACCGAAGCCGTCCACAAAGACACGGTTTACATTTCTGTCGTTGATCGTGACCGCATGTCAGTATCGCTGATCTATTCAATCTTCCATGGTTTCGGATCAGGAATTGCAAGCCGCAAATACGGAGTTTTGTTTCAAAACCGAGGTGCGGGCTTTAACCTGATAAAAGGCCATCCAAACGAGTTGAAACCAGGAAAACGCCCAATGCATACGATTATTCCAGGTATGCTGCGCGAAGGAAACGGTAACGCCATGCCGCTGGGCGTGATGGGAGGACAATACCAACCCTGTGGGCATATACGTGTTCTGTCCAACCTTGTTGATTACGGTATGGATATCCAAGCCGCCCTTGATGGACCAAGAAGCTTTGCCGAAGGTGATGTTCTAAATGTTGAACCAAGCTATACTCCAGAAGTGGTTCAAGGGCTATCGGACTTAGGGCACGATGTTAACCAAACCATGCCGCCCATCGGTGGTGCACAGGCCATATTGGAAAATAGTCATGGCTTCTTGGTAGGCGGCTCGGACCCACGCAAGGATGGTTGCGCAATCGGGTATTAATTCAACTGAAAATGCAGTGGATACTGCCCATCCTGAAACGGACCGAACATGTCTGGAATATCAGGATGTTCAACAGGTTCGCCAGAATAATCCGCAACTAGGTTCTGTTCAGATACATAGGCCACATAGAAGCTATGATCATTTTCGGCCAATAAATGATAGAACGGCTGCTCTTTCGCGGGGCGGCTGTCTTCTGGAATAGACTCGTACCATTCCTCTGTATTTGCAAACTCTGGATCAACATCAAACACAACACCGCGAAACGGATGTTTGCGATGACGCACGATCTGACCAAGATTATATTTTGCAAACTGTTGATTCATACACACAAATACCCCCGAGTCCGCTAGATACTGTTTTACACCTAATTTGTCTAGGATCACATTCGTCAAAACGGGAAACAATCTGTGATCAATTGGGCGACATTCTTTGTCCAAACGTGTTAAATTTTGCACCATAGGGTCTTTTGTTGGTCGTCCGCCATTATTCTGGCACCTTCACAGAATTGTGCTTTTTAAAGTCCAAAAATTTAGCTATAATGGTGCAAAATTAAAAAAGCGAGAGGCGTTTATGAGTAGTACCCTTCGCGCAGTTATCTTACTTCTTCTTGTGGCCTCTTGCGGCGTTACCCGTTACAGCCCACCAAGAAACTTGGACAACGCATGCTCTATTCTGGCTCAACGACCTGCCTTTGATCGGGCGTTTCAAGCTGTAAAGCGTAAATGGGGTATTCCTGTTCACGTACAAATGGCAATCATCCACCAAGAGAGTAGGTTCAAGGCCGATGCGCGCACGCCCATGAAATATATCCTTGGCGTCATACCAACGGGCCGTCAAAGTTCCGCATTTGGATATTCACAGGCGCTTGATGGAACTTGGAAAGAATATCGCCAATCAACAGGACGCTTTGGTGCGCGTCGTGACGACATTTATGATGCCTCTGATTTCATCGGTTGGTACTTGACTGCGTCAAACCGAGAGCTTGGCATTTCGCTAAGCGATACGCGCAATCAGTACCTTGCTTATCACGAAGGCCGTACGGGATATAAGCGCCGTTCATATAATTCAAAACGATGGTTGTTGGATGTATCCGCCAAAGTGCGCGCACGTGGCAATACATACGAACGTCAGTTACGCGGTTGTGGACGCAACTAATTTAATCACGCTGCGTGCGCTGCATAATTTCAAGGGATACGTTGAATAAGCTTGAGCGGAGTTTTCCGCCAAGCTGCAAATCATCTAGAACAAAAATTGTTCTCTCACCACTTTCGTTGAAAAGCGCCCATTGGCGCAAGTCAATCTCGGGTCCTGTGAAATAAAAATCCATCCGACCGCGTTCCGGATGATCGGGATCCTGAACACTTAGGATCGTTGCAGTTCCATCGTAATGGTGTCCAACAACCATGCGCGCATTTTCCAGATCGACACGTTTTGCCAAGACCAAGCCCAACGGCGTTTTGTCCAACGGGTAATTTTGTGGCATGCCGTCGCCTTGGGGATCAAAGACTGACAAAGTGTTCGAAACCGCCAACACCAATGCCGA
>JAKMGV010000301.1 GCA_022424725.1 Paracoccaceae bacterium | reverse complement strand
GGGTCACATCAGGATTGACAGACTATGACGAGGCTGTCCGCGTGATGGAGCAGCGCGCAGAAGACATCGCCGCAGGCCGCGCCGACGAATTGCTATGGCTTGTTGAACATCCCCCGCTATATACCGCGGGAACATCTGCAAAGCCCCAAGATTTGATCAGCGCAGATCGGTTTCCCGTCTACGAAACCAAACGGGGCGGGCAATACACCTATCACGGCCCGGGACAGCGTGTGGTGTACGTCATGTTGGATTTAAACAAGCGCGGACGTGATGTGCGTTGTTTTGTGCGACAATTGGAAAAATGGGTCATCGACACACTGGATCAGTTCAACGTCACGGGCTTCATTCGCGATGGACGTGTAGGCGTATGGGTTGAACGCCCCGACAAACCCAAAACAATTACCAACCAAACGGCCGAAGATAAAATCGCCGCAATTGGTATACGATTACGTAAATGGGTGTCATTCCACGGTATTTCCATAAATGTCGATCCCGATTTAGATCATTTTGATGGCATTGTACCCTGTGGCATCACAGAATACGGGGTGACCAGTTTGGTGGATTTGGGACTTCCTGTTTCGATGTTTGATCTGGATGTGGCCCTGAAACAGTCTTTTGAGTGCGTTTTTGAAAGTGATTCTGGTCAAACTTGCGAAAATGCGTCCTAAAAGAACCCAATAAAATCAATCTGATTGCTCTCAAATTCAAAAAACGTAATTTTTCTTGGCATGTGGCAAATACTGCCATTGCCTGTTAAAAAAATGCACACTAAAACACCTTCAGAAGTTTCACTGGGCGAAATGACTCGTCCTATTCGTAGTTAACAGGAGGCACATCATGGCAGACGCAGCCATCCACGGCCACGAACATGAAGATCAGCGCAGCTTTTTCACGCGTTGGTTTATGTCAACAAACCACAAAGACATTGGTATTCTATATCTGATCGTCTCTGCGTTGGTTGGTTTCATTTCTGTGGCATTTACAGTTTACATGCGCATGGAGCTTATGGATCCAGGCGTACAATACATGTGTATGGAAGGCGCGCGTTTCACCGCAGCGGCGACAGAAGCATGTACACCAAATGGCCACCTATGGAACGTTTTGATCACTGGCCACGGCATCTTGATGATGTTCTTTGTTGTGATCCCTGCGTTATTCGGTGGATTTGGTAACTACTTTATGCCTTTGCAAATCGGCGCACCAGACATGGCGTTCCCACGTATGAACAACTTGTCATTCTGGATGTATGTTGCTGGTACGACATTGGCCGTGTGTTCCGTTCTATCACCAGGTGGTAACGAACAATTGGGTTCAGGTGTTGGTTGGGTTCTTTACCCACCACTATCCGTGAACGAAGGCGGTATTTCGATGGACCTTGCGATTTTCGCGGTTCACGTATCAGGCGCCTCATCTATCCTGGGAGCAATCAACATGATCACAACGTTCCTAAACATGCGTGCCCCTGGCATGACATTGTTTAAGGTTCCATTGTTCTCATGGTCGATCTTTGTCACATCATGGTTGATCCTATTGTCATTGCCTGTTTTGGCGGGCGCGATCACAATGCTTTTGACTGACCGTAACTTTGGCACAACGTTCTTTGACCCAGCAGGTGGTGGTGATCCAATTCTGTACCAACACATCCTATGGTTCTTTGGTCACCCAGAAGTTTACATCATCATCCTTCCTGGTTTTGGTCTGATTTCACACGTGATTGCGACGTTCTCTCGTAAGCCAGTGTTTGGTTACCTACCAATGGTTTGGGCGATCATTGCGATTGGTGCATTGGGCTTTGTTGTGTGGGCGCACCACATGTACACAGTTGGTATGTCACTGACTCAGCAGTCTTACTTTATGCTTGCGACCATGGTGATTGCGGTTCCAACAGGTGTGAAGGTCTTCTCTTGGATTGCCACAATGTGGGGCGGTTCAATTGAAATGAAAACACCTATGCTATGGGCGTTCGGTTTCTTGTTCCTGTTCACTGTAGGTGGTGTAACAGGGATCGTTCTATCACAGGCTGGCGTTGACCGCGCGTATCACGACACATACTACGTGGTTGCACACTTCCACTATGTGATGTCATTGGGTGCGGTTTTCTGTATCTTTGCGGGTATCTACTTCTACTTCTCAAAGATGACGGGCCGTGATTACCCAGAGTGGGCAGGTAAGCTTCACTTCTGGATGATGTTTATCGGTGCAAACCTAACATTCTTCCCACAGCACTTCTTGGGACGTCAGGGTATGCCACGTCGTTACATCGACTACCCAGAAGCCTATGCATATTGGAATGAAATCTCATCATATGGTGCGTTCCTATCATTTGCTTCATTC